>CAIQIC010000498.1 GCA_903871765.1 uncultured Lentisphaerota bacterium | reverse complement strand
TGGGCTTCGACTGGCGGATCGGCACCGCCATGCTCGGCGCCTTCGCGGCCAAGGAGATTTTCGTGGCGCAGATGGGCGTCGTGTTTTCCGTCGGTCACGCGGACGAGAGCCCCGAGCCCCTGCGCGCCCGGCTGCGCGAGCTGTACACGCCGCTGAACGGCCTGTGCATCATGCTGTTCATGCTCATCGGCCTGCCCTGCATGGCGACCGTGGCCGTCACCCGTTCCGAGAGCGGCGCGTGGAAGTGGGCCGCCCTGCAGTTCGGCCTGCTGACCAGCCTGGCCTACCTCATCACGACGCTGGTGTACCAACTGGGCCGGCTGGCGGGCTTCTGAAAGGCACCGCGATCTTCGCCAGTTCCCGGCCGCACTGCGGACAGCGCAGCGGGTCAACGCCGTAATCCATCAGGCCGGCCGATTGACCCGCAGCAGACAGCCCGTCAGCCTTCCTTGCGCTGAAATCGCTGCATCAATGCGCGCCGCCTAGCCGGTGAAGTCCGGGGCGAACGTGCAGACGATGATTCCGGCATGATTGGGCTGGCTCCGGTGAAGCCGGATGAAATGGAGCCGGTTGATCGTCAGCACAGCCCGGCCTTCGTCCGCCGCCAACTTCAAAACCGCTTCGTCAGGGAGGGCCTGGTCGGCCTTGCCGGTTTCCTGCACGGTCAGCACATCATGGCCGAGGCGGCGCAGTTCCAGCACGACTGGGTGAGGAAAATTCTCGTTCGCGTAGAGCCGGCTCATTCCGCGGCCGCTTCATTGTCGTGGATTTGCTGCTCGATTTCCGCCATGTGCGCGCGGGCGTAGGCGTGTGCGTTCACGAGGTCTTCGGCGCGCAAGGTGGGATAGCAGCGCAGCAAGTCAGCCTCGCTGGTTCCGAGCCGCCGCGCCTGCTCCAGCACCCAGACGGGGATCCGCGTGCGCACCACACACGGCTCGCCGCCGCAGACGCCGGGCGTGTTCTCGATCCCGGGAAAAGCGTCGCCCAGATCGCGCACCGTCCATTGCAGCAACTGCGCCTTCTCCGCGCGGGACAAAGCGGGCAAAGACTTCTCAATTTCCAGCAAAACATTCATAGCCGTTCAACTTTGGCTTTCTGTCCCGGCATAGATCCGTTGCATGGCGCGGCGGTGCAAGTCGGCCCCCTCGGCGGCGATGAATGCAAATAAGAAATTGCTTGGGGACGTCGCCGGGAGAGCGCCGTTTCCCGTGCCGCCTGGGTACCGTAAGCATTCATGCGGCGATTATTACCTGGCGAATGGGCCTGTCAAGGCCTTTATGCGGGCTTTTGGGGGGCTTTTCCCGGCCCGCAATCGCACGCCGGATCGCGCCGCCGGCGTGTTTTTGCGCTGCAAGGATAGACCCGGTCGCAACGTTTAGTCGTAAACGGGTTCGGGATCGGGGCAGTTGTCGTAATCCGGGAAGACCTGCTCATCCGTGGCGGCAGGTGGATCGGTCTCTTCCGCCGGCCCGCGTCGCGGCAGGCAGGCCGGCCCGCAGGCCAGCCCGCGGCCGCAGGCGGGTTTGATCAATTCCCGCCACGTCTCCGCGGCCACGGGCCGCAGCTCGGGCCCCGTGGTTAAATAGTCTTCATGCAGAGCCGTTTGCCTTTGTCATCATTGGGCAGAAAGCTACGGCTCTGCAGTCGGCGCAGCGTCCGCAGGACGCCGATGGTTCAGGGTCATTTCAGTCTGTTGCGAATCCATGCCGGATTTCGCCTGCAGTCCAAGACGGCAAGAACCTGCACCCGATCTGCATCAATGCGGTAGTATACGGCGAAAGGAAACCGCTTTGACAGTGCTCGGTTGTACCCCATGTGAACGGGATGTATCCCGGCGAAAAAGCATAGCGAGTCAATATCCGACCAGAGGGAATCGAGGAAGTACATCCCCAAACGTTCCGATTGCCGTTCGTAGAAACGATAGCCATCCGCAAGATCGGCCAGCGCTTCCTCAAGAACCATGACCTTCATTGAACCTGGCACCGAACTCTGCGTTTCGCCTCATCCAGATCAATAAATTTCGCTTCCCCCGCCTGAATTCGCTGTTCCCGCGCCCGTAACACCTCACCGTGCCACGCGGGAGAAGGAATGGCGTCATCAATGTGGCAGAGATCGTCCCAAATGTCCTCCATCGCGCGAAGTTTCTCGGGAACTGTCATTCTGTCCAGCGGGAGTGTTGCTTGCATGATCGCCTCCTGAACAATAAGAAATTGCTTGGGCGCGCCCGCCGGCAAAGCGCCGTTTTTCGAGCCGCCCGTGTTCATGCGGTGATTATTACCCGGCGGCTGGGCCTGTCAAGCCCACAATCCCGACCTATCGGAGAGTCGGGACTTGTCCAGCCTTTTTTCAGCCCGGAATGCGCCATCACCAATCCGGACGCCGCCGGAGCCAGCAATTTCTACCGCATCCAAATCTCGCGGCCACGCACACGCTGGAAAGCCGTCGCGACCGGCTGACCACCATGCTGATCGTGCCGCTGATGAGCTGCGGCGCGCGCTTCCCGATTTATGCGCTGATCATCCCCGCCTTTTTCCCGGCCGCCTGGCAGGCGCCCATCCTGTGGCTGATCTACCTGCTGGGCATTGCGCTGGGGGTCCTGTGCGCGCGGATTCTGCGGCACACGCTCTTCCGCGGCGAGACCACGCACTTCGTCATGGAACTGCCGCCCTACCGCCGGCCGACCCTCAAGGGTCTGGCCCGGCACGCCTGGGACTACGCACGCCATTTTCTGCACAAGGCCGGCACCGTGGTGCTGGTGTTCTCGCTGGTGCTCTGGGCGCTGGCCAGCTTCCCGCGCGCCCCGCGGCCCGCCGGCGCGGCGGGGGACCGGACCGCGGCGGCGCCGGAGCTGGCGCAGTCCTGTGCCGGGCGGATCGGCCATGCGCTGGAGTCCGTCCTCCGGCCCATGGGCTTCGACTGGCGGATCGGCACCGCCATGCTCGGCGCCTTCGCGGCCAAGGAGATTTTCGTGGCGCAGATGGGCGTCGTGTTTTCCGTCGGCCACGCGCACGAGAGCTCCGAGCCCCTGCGCGCCCGGTTGCGCGAGCTGTACACGCCGCTCAACGGCCTGTGCATCATGCTGTTCATGCTCATCGGCCTGCCCTGCATGGCGACCGTGGCCGTCACCCGCTCCGAGAGCGGCGCGTGGAAGTGGGCCGCCCTGCAGTTCGGCTTGCTGACCGGCCTGGCCTACCTCATCACGACGCTGGTGTATCAACTGGGCCGGCTCGCGGGCTTCTGAAAGGCACCGCGCTTTTTTCCATGTCCCGGCCGCACAGCGGGCAGAGACGCGGGGCAACACAAGACGAAGCACGCGCCCCACGCGTTGGATCAAGTCCCGCCACGTCTCCGCGGCCACGGGACGCAGCTCGGGCGTCGTGGTTAAACGATAGCGTCGAAGCGCTCCAGCCAATCCGGCCGGTTCGTGGTGACGAGCACTTGGTGGTCCGGCAAGGAGAACGTTCGTTGCCTGTGTGTGTTTCCGGGGCGGCTGAAAATCAACAGATTATGGCGTTTTCAATATTACCACCAAGGCCTGATCCCCGTGAACAGGAGGGAAGGTATAGGTATAGGTTCCGTCCCCGTTGTTGAAGGGGGAGACCATGTTTCCGTTAACCGTTGCGGAAAAAATTAAATAGCCTACAGCAGGCTTGATCAGAAACGACGGGGTTGCGCCGTCGGCAACCACCAGCGGCCCAGGCGGTATGATTGTTGAAGGATTGCTCATGTTAGTTTGCCTGAATTATCTGGGTGGTGATCGTCCAGGTTTGGCCCGTGGCGGCCAAGGCCGACTTCACCAGAAGATCGGACTTGGTGACCGATTCAATGGCTGGTGCGGCGAGCACCGCACCCAGGGCGGCATGCTTGATGAACGCCCGCCGCGCAACATGCTCGGCATGGCTGGGTGGCTGCTTTTTCTGCTCCTGCATAATAACTTCCTTTCTTTTGACCCTTGACCGTTTGCAAATAAGAAATTGCTTTAGCGCGCCCGCCGGGGGAGCGCCGTTTTCCGTGCCGCCTGGGTACCGTAAGCATACAGGCGGCGATTATTACTTAGCCGATGGGCCTGTCAAGCCCATAATCCAGCTTTTTTCAGCCCGCCATCGCGCTCCGGAGCGCACCTCCGGCGGTCCGCGCGTGCTACTCCCCTGTAACACGAGACATGTTTAATGGCGTACATGATTATGGAACGGCCTGTGACCGACGCCGCTCATGCGCCGAGCCTGGGGGAGTCTAGCGGCTGGCTTGCGGGGTTGCGGCAATCTTCTTGTCCAACAACCATTCCCAATCCCAGCGGCCGTCCCAGGTGTGCGCTTGCCTGCCGTCGGGCGCTTTCGAGAACTTGACGCCGCTCTTGAGCCGGTAGGCGGCCCGCAGGCGATCGCCGGAGATGTTGATGACGAAGAACCCGGTGGTGGCCTGGCCGTCGTTGATGCAGGTGAGTTTCTTCTCATTTCCCGCCGGCGCCCAGGCGCTCACGCCGGTGCCGCTATGGCCATAGAGATAGAGGACCACGTTGTAGGGTTTGATCGCCTGATAGAACTCGACCCAATCCGCCGCCACCCACCAGTCGGTGTCAAACCCGCAATGGCCCATCAGGACCACCGGCCGCCCGCTGCTGCCGACATTGCGCGCCAAGTCGTCCTTGAGGAAGCTCAAGGCGCCCTGCGGATCATGCCAGACCGGCGAATAGTGCACGCCTTCGCGCTGCTTGTCTGCCGGATAGATATTGAGCTGCGCGAAATGCACGTCGTCCCAATCCCAGGAATAATGCAGGCCGTTTTCCGAAATGTTGGCGATGAGCTTCTTCTCCCTGCGCAGCAGGTTGCGCTGCTTGATCTGGGCTTGCGAACTGAAACCGTTCTTTTCCTTGCCGATCGGCGGGCCATCGTGGTTGCCCCAACCCTCGAACACCGGATACTTCAGCAAGCCGTCGCTGCCGTCCAAGCCGAAATCCGCCACGAAGATCTTGTATTGCTCCGCGCTGATCTTGCGACCCTGCTCGGCGCGATCCCCGTCGTCAATCAAATCCCCCAGCATCACCACACCACGCGGCTTGCCAATCTTGTCGGAACCGGGTTTTCCCGGCCACGCCAACTCGGTGATCCGGTTCATCTCCTCGACCGACGCACGGTTGAGGTCGTTGTGGCAGCCCATGCGGTGGTCCGGTTCGCGGTAATGCGGGTCGGAGGCGGACAGGAACGTCACGTCGCGGGGCGGGGGAGCGGCCAGGCCGACGCAGGGCAGGCCGACTAACAAGGCGAGATGCAGGAGGAAGGCGAGGGGTTTCATGGGCGGAAGCTTAAAGAGGCCGGGAGATCGCTCTCCCGGCCTCAGGGCTCAGTCTGAATTTACGGATACTGCGCTTCGATGCGGTAGTAACGCTGCGTCACAGTGTGAGTATCATTAGTATCCTGCAGCATTATTTGTGGTGTGCCGTTCGTCGTTATCGGCTCACAGCAGGGCTGCCAACCAGGATCCGTCGCGAGCAGGTCATCCTTGTATTCGAGCGTATATTGGACGCCGTCTTGGGCCGTAAACTTGACCGTAGCATGGCCTGTGGCCGGATCCAAATAGAACCCGCTCCGGCCGGACAGCATTTCCGGCGGCGTCACCGGCGGCCGCGGCGTGACGGAGATCATATTCTCATTCGTTACGGAGCCGGACAGGCCATTGGTGTCGGCGACAAGCAGGATCACGCTGAAGGTGCCGGTGGCGGCGTAGGCGTGGCTCACGATGGCCGCCGGGTCGGCGTTGGTGGTTCCGCCGTCGCCGAAGTCCCAGAAGCAATTGGTGATCGTGGCGCTGCCCTTCGTCGAGGTGTTGGTGAAGGTCACCGTCAACCCCGGCGGTAAGGTGCCGCTGGTCGGCCCGCCGGTGAAGTCGGCGGTCGGCCCGACCGACGGGTTGCTGACTAAGGTGACACTGACATTGTCCAGGAAAACGCCGTCGTTGTCGCCGTGGTCACTCTCGACGTAATCGTTTCCGAAGGTTAATGTCGCCGTCGTTGTGGTGTCCGGGGTGAACGTGAAGCTGTGTAGCGTCCAGTCCGCGTTTACACCGGTGGTCTGAACGATGCTGGCTGCCGGGCCTGTGCTCACAGCCACCGGCGTTCCGTTTGTACCGGTAACCGTCCCGGCTGCGACACTGAGGGTCGCGTCCATAAAACCGTTGCCCCGTATCTTCTCGTAATAGCTCACGGTGTATACGGCCCCTGCGGTTACCGCGAAACTTTGTGAGAGGACGGCCGTACCCGTTCCACCGTTCAAATTCACAGCCCGCTCTCCGTCCTGAGCCGCGCCCATGCCGGTGCCGTTGCCGGGAGCGCGACAGTACCACGCCAAGAAGCTGCCGAACCACCCGGGCAGGTCGGTCCCGGGAAGGCTAACGCTCGTGTAGCCAGCAGCGTACGTGGGGGGGCCCTGATTGGACGGATCAGCAATGTACTTCCCCACCTCAAAACTGCCGTTCGAGATCAAATTGGCTTCAACCTTGAACGCGGTGCTATCCGCTGATGTCAGCGAATCGCTCGTTGCAGTCAACTTGTAGCCCACGCCAGCCAAGTCGATCGACAGGTTGGTGAAGGTGGCCACGCCGCTCACCGCCGCCACTGTCTTCGTCCCGCTCAACGTTCCCGGCCCACCGCTGGTCGGCGTCCCCGCGGTGATCGCGAGCGCGATGGATGTAGAACTGTTCACGGTGTTGCCGAACGCATCCTGCACCGTCACCACCGGCTGCGGCTCAAGAACCGCCCCGGGCTGCCCGCCACCGGGCTGGGTCGTGAAGGCCAGTTTCACCGGTGCGCCCGGGTTGACGACTTGGGCGGGGTCCAAGGCGCTGGAAGTGCTGGGATTGTTGTTGCCGTCGCCGCCATAGACGGCCACGATATTCGCGTGGGTGCCGACCGCCAACGTGGTGTTGGTGATGGTGCACGTGCCGCCCGAGAGGGTGCCGCTGCCGATCGTCGTTCCGCCAGCGCCACCGTCTTTCAGGGTGACGGTGCCGGACGGAGTGGAACCGGTCACGGTCACATCGAAGATCAACGTATCGCCGTAGGTCGAAGGAGTGACCGTGCCGGTGTGGCGGTCGAGCGTGGTCGTTGTCATGGTCAAGCCGGGGCCGCCAATGGTAACACTCACCTTGTCCACAAAAATCCCGTCATTGTCGCCAATGCCACCATCGTACTTGTTTCCGAGGGTTATTGTCGCCGTCGTCGTGTCGGACGGGGTGAACCTGAAACTGTGCGACGTCCAGTCATCGTTTATGGCGGTTGTCTGAACGATGCTGGCTGCCGGGCCTGCTTCAACAGCCACCGGCGTTCCGCCGGCACCGGTAACCGTCCCGGCCAAGACACCGAGGGTCGCGTTCATCTGGCCGCCGCCGCCCCGCTTCATCTCGGAATAGCTCACGGTGTATTCGACCCCTGCTAGTACCGCGAAACTTTGTGAGAGGGTGGTTAGGCCGGTGTCGCCGTTAAGGTTAAAGAGACGCTCGCCGGCACCGACCGGGGCGGTCATCCCCCATGCCGCATACTTGAAATACCACCCCATATCCGTAGAAGCAGTCCATCCTGGCAGGTTGGCCGTGTCGCCAGCCGCCACTTGAATCTGGCCCGAATCCGTCGGCGGGGCGGGGTCGCCAATCTCAAAGCTGCCGTTCGAGAGCAACTCGGCCTCGGTGACGCTGACATTGTCCACGAAAACGCCGTCGTTATCGCCGTACGTGGCTCCATCGTAATAGTTGCCTAGCGTCAGGGTTGCCGTGCCCGTGGTGTCGGGAGTGAACGTGAAACCGTAGTGCGTCCAATCCCCATCGAGGGTGGTCACCTGTTGGATGCTGGACGATGCGGGTTGGGTAGTCGTCGTGCCCCAAACTTTGGCACCCGATACAGCCCCCCCTGAGACACTGAGGTCCACGACGGCTTGGCCACCACCACCACGCTGTCTGTTGTAATAGGACACGACATACTTCGTTCCCCCTGTGACGGCGAAGGTCTGTGATAGGGCATCCGTACCCGTGACACCGATCAGATTCACAACGTTCGTTCCGTCCTGGGCTGCGAAACCCCAACCCGGCGCGTAAACGTACCAACTAGTGAAGTTGCCGTCCCACCCCGGCAGGTCCGTCCCGGGAAGGCTAACGCTCGCGTAGGTATTGCCGCCAAGGTCCATGGCCTTACCCACCTCAAAGCTGCCGTTCGAAATTATGTTGTCTGCGGCGAAACCCGGAGTGCCCGCCACGGCCAGCGCCACGGCCAGCGCGAAGACAGACCGTTTAATCAAACTACTTGTCGTCTTGAGCATTTGTATGATTCTCATAACTTAACTCCTTTTGTTTTCCGAACCCTCGAAACCCTCACAGAAAGATCCCCAACTGCCGATTCATTCAACCTATTTTTCCTTGACGATTGCCTGCGTGAAAATACACCGCTATCTTTTTAACACAAAACACATTACCTCCCCCCGAAGAGTCAAATTATTTTTTTTAAGATTTCATGAACTTTAATTGATGACAAGTTGTCCGTGTTGTTCGCCTTGATCACGGTGGCCGCGTGCGCGCTACCCGCCGTCAACACCGCCACCCACAACCCGACCGAGAGCTTGATGCTCCTTTTTCTCCCCGTCATTTTCGATTTTTCGCCGCGGTTGTCCGGCCTGTTCCGGACCGAAGCCGCCTCCGCCCCAGCACTTCTTGTTGGGCGCAATCTATATACAGCCGCCAAAAGCTGTCTAGTCGGTAAAATTACCGATGGGGGGAGGGGGGGGCAGAGATCAGAGATCAGAGGTCAGAGGTCAGCAGGAAAAAGCGTTTCGGGGCGGAGGTTGGCCACGGATAAGCAGGATTTCACAGATTTCAATCCGCAGCGGAGCACGGCCACAGCGGTCCGAGGATTGGTCGCGAAAGAACTTGAAAATCCTCCCCCTGCAATCTGGGGATGCTGGTGTGTATACCAACGCTTGATCCCTTCGCATTGGAACAGACGCGCTATAAGATCGGCCATTATAAAGGCCATTGATGATGAATCATTTTTATTGCATACGTTGCAATAGTAATGTAATCTATAAATATTAAATGACTTGCGACATGATATATTTAAATAATAACCGGCCGGAACATCGGCCAAATGATCGGCCAATATCGATAACAGGGGAGGATACATGAAGAATATTCCTGCTGTATATGACCATCCGACGGCGATGGAGCCCATGATGCCTGCCTGCGTGGGAGAACTGCGGGCGGCGGCGGCCACCCTGGTACAGACCTCGGCGAAACTGGGCGGCGCCTGGCATCCGGTGACGCGGCGTTCCGTGATCGAACTGGTGCGGCGGATGAACAGCTACTACTCGAATCTGATCGAGGGGCACACTACGCATCCGGCGGATATCGAGAAGGCGTTGCACAAGGATTACTCGAAAGATCCGGCGCAACGGGCGCTCCAACTGGAAAGCCAGGCGCACATTGAAGTGCAGCGGCTCATCGAAGACCGCTTGCGCGCGGAAGACGTGGCGCCCGGCGCGGCGGCCTTTCTCTGCTGGATTCACCAGGAGTTCTACGACCGCCTCCCGGACGAATTCCGTGTCGTGACCACGAAAAGCGGGCACAAGGAACGCGTTGAACCGGGGCAGTTGCGCACCTGTGAAGTCACGGTGGGCGCGCACGGGGCGCCGGCGGCCCGGAGTTTACAGAACTTCCTGGCCCGGTTTGCAGCCGCATACGACCCCGCCGGGCTGGACCCGTTGGACCGCCTCATCGCCGCCGGTGCGGCCCATCATCGGCTGGCGTGGATTCATCCGTTTCTCGACGGGAATGGCCGGGTGGTCCGCTTGTTCACGCATGCGTACTTCATCAAAGCCGGGCTGGAAGGCCACGGCCTGTGGACCGTGTCGCGCGGCTTCGCGCGCCGCCGCGACGAGTACCTGGCCGCGCTCGCGGGCGCCGATCGCCCACGCGAAAACGACCTGGATGGGCGGGGCAACCTGTCGGCGCGCGGACTGGAACAGTTCTGCGCTTTCTTTCTGAAGACCGCGCTGGATCAAGTCGGGTTCATGAGCGGCTTGCTCGAACTGGATAAGGTGTTGCAGCGCGTCGCGCACTATGCCGAACAGTGGGCGGCTGAGGAGGGCGCATCCGCCGCGGCGCGCCATGTGCTGTGCGAAGTCCTGTTGCGCGGTGAAGTGGCGCGCGGGGCGGTGGCCCGGTTGACCGGCAAACCGGAACGGACGGCGCGCAGAATTCTGGCGCGCCTGCTCGATGCCGGTCTGGTCGTCTCGGACACGGCGAAGGGACCGATCCGCGCGGGCTTTCCGGCTAAATGTGTGGGCTACTATTTTCCGCGCTTGTATCCCGAAGGCGTGGAGTTGGACGCGCACTAATGCGGAGAAAATGTTAACGGCTCTTTTTAAATGGTCTTGCTTTCCAACTCATCGAGAAAGCTGCGGATCGGCAACGCATCGATGCCATCCTCGGTGCGAAAGGGTCGTTCGCCCAAGAAAACCACCAAGCGCCGGCGCAGGCCTTTCCATTCGGCTATGGACCGCAGCCCGTTGAAATCACGGGTCGCGAGGTGCTCCTTGGCCTTGACCTCGACCGCCGTGAGTTCCCGGCCGCGCTGGATCAGGAAATCCACCTCGACACCACCTTCGGTCGGAGCCCAGTAGAACAACCCGTCGTGCCGCAACCCCAGGCCACTGCCGGATGCACCGTAGGCTTTCAACAAGATACCCACCCAGCCTTCCAGCAACGCACCACGCTCCCCGGTACCCGGCGGATGCAATTCCCGTTTCACCGCCCGCACCACGCCCGGATCCACCCAGTAGAGCTTGGGGTGCTTCCGTTCCTTGACCCGCAGCTTGCTCTCGTAGGCCGGCAACAGCCACGCCAGGTAGGTGTCGGCCAGAATTTCCAGATAGCCGGCGACCGTGGTCCGCGCCACCCCGGCATCGCGCGCCAAGCCGGCGACGCTCAGCACTTGCGCGTGCAACAGCGCCGCCACGGGCAGAAACCGCGCGAAGCCCGGCAGATTCCGCACCAAGGCCTCCGCCTGGATTTCCTCCTTCAAATACAACTGCACATAGGCCTCGAGACTCTCGGCCTTGGCGGACGACTGCCAGATCACGGGCAGGCTGCCAAAACGCAGCACCTCCGCGAGGTCGAAGTCCGCTCCGAGCTCCTGCGGCAGTAACGGAAACATGACCCGCCGCAGCGCACGACCGGCCAGCAGATTCGTGCCCGCCTGTTTCAGCTTGCGGGCGCTCGAGCCCAGCAAGACAAAGCGCAGGCCGCGGCTTTCGATGAACCGATGAACCTCGTTCAGCAGTGCGGGCAGCCGCTGGATTTCGTCCACCACGACCGTTTGCCCCGCCGGAATCCGCAGCAACTCCCGACCGAAAAGGTGTGGGTCGCGCAGGTAACTCTGGAACAAACCCTCGTCCAGAAGATCGATGCGGGGGGTGTCCGGGAACGCCTGCCGGGACCATGTGCTTTTGCCCACACCCCGCATACCGAATAGAAAGAAGCTCTGTTCGGGCGGTTGCAATAGACGCGGATATGAGCGGACTGTTTTCATGTCGTCATATTTACCGGAAATATGACGACATGGCAACAAAAACTTTGGCCCAGCTAGGTTTACCCCCCCCCATACCGGGCTACCGCCTGCGCGCGGGAGTTGACGTGGAGTTTTTCGTAGATGTGCTCGATGTGAGTGCGGACCGTGGCATAGCAGGAGGCGAGCCGGTCGGCGATCTCCTTGTACATGAAGCCCTGCGCGAGCAGTTCCAGGATCTCGTGTTCGCGCGCCGACAGGGTCTGGGTGGCCGGCCGCGCGGCCGCGGCGGTGGATTGAAAGGACTGGACGACTTTGCGGGCGATGCTGAGGGTCATCGGCGCGCCGCCGCCGTAGACATCGCGCACCGCGGCCAGCAATTGCGCCGCGGGCACCGGCTTGACCAGATACCCCACCGCGCCGGCCGCCAGCGCTTCAAAAATCGCGTCGGTGTCCTTGTGGACCGTCAGCATCAGGATCTGCGACTTTACGCCCTGCGCGACGAGTTGCCGCACGCATTCGATCCCGTTGATGCCGGGCAGATTGATGTCCATGATGATGACGCTCGGCGGCTGCGCCGGCAGGGCGGCCACCGCTTCCTCGCCGCTGCGGTACTGGCCGACGCAACGGCAATCGTGGGCGCGGCTCAACATCAGCGCCAGGGTCCGGCGGATGCGGATATCGTCTTCCACCAAAGCCACGGTGATCGGGGTGCTGCTGATTTTCATAATGTTAAATCCTCGCTTGCAATTGCACCCGCGTGCCCTGGCCGGGCGCGGAGTGCAGTTCGCACGTGCCGCCGATATTCGCCATGCGCTGCCGCAGGTTGGCCAGTCCGCTGTGCGTGCCGGCCTGGTCCGGCAACGCGGCCGGGTCGAACCCCGCGCCGTCGTCTACGATCGTCACCGCGAGCGTCCGGTCGTTCAACCCGATGCGAATATGGACCTCATGGGCGTGGGCGTGTTTGACGATATTGTGGAGGCACTCTTTCAGGGCCATGCACAACTGGTGACGGATTTGTGAATTTAAGGCCACCATGGGCACGGCGGCGGGCGCCTCCAGCCGGTAACGGATCCCGGCCGGCTCCAGCATTTCCCGCGCGAACTCGCTGGTGAAGGCGATCAGTTTTTCCAACGTGTCGTTGGCCGGGTTGACGGCCCACACGATTTCATCCAAGGCCTGGGTCATTTCGCGGCTAGACCGGAAAATCCGCTCCAGGTGGGCGTCGACCTCCCGGGGCTGGTCGCATGCCTGCCGGGCCACTTCGCTGAGCATCGCAATTTCGGTCAACCCGCCGCCGAGATCGTCGTGCAGGTCGCGGGCGATGCGGGCGCGCTCCTGTTCCGTGGCCTGCAGCATTTCCAAGCGCTCGATCTGGCGCCGGTGCCGGCGCCGCAAACCCAATACAATCGCGGCCGCCAGCAACCCGGCGGCGGACAGCGGGCCGGCCACCCAGAACCAGGCTGTCTCCCACCAGTACGGCTCGGCCGTCAGTTCCAGCGCCGCGGCCGTCTTATTCCAAACGGCGTCACTGTTGCAGGCGGTCACCTCGAAATGGTAGTGCCCGGGCGGGAGTTGAGCATAGGTGGCCACCCGCCGTGTGCCGGCCTCGACCCAGTCCGCGTCCAGACCGCGCAGCCGGTACTTGAACCCGATGCTTTCCGGTTTCCGCAAGGTCAACGCCGTGAAGACAAACTCCACCCGTCGCTGGCCGGGCGGCAGACGCAGGGGCACGCCGCCCTGGCACAGTTCGAGTGGTGCGACGGCAGATGCGGACGCCAGCGCCCCACCTGCCCCGTAAACCGCCACGGGCTTGCCGTTGACGGTGACCCGCTCGATCACCACGGGCGGCGGCAGGGGATTTTCTTGGAGGTTGTCCGCATACACGACGGCCACCCCGGACTGCATCGCGAAGAGCAAGCGGCCATCCGTGCCGCGCAACGCGCCTGGCCACGAGTCACAACTCGCTTGTAACATCGGCAGCCCGTCACTGCGCCCATAAGCCGCCGGCCAGACCCGCGTGGCCCGCCCTTCCGCCAGGTCGTCCAGATCCTTCTGGCGCACGCTGAAAATGCCCCGGTTGCCCGCGAACCACAGCCGACCGTGCCCGTCCGGAAGCATGTTGGAGATATAGTCGTCGTGCAGCCGCTGGTCCATCCGGCAGCGGCTGAAGCGTCCGGCTTTCAACCGCCCCAGGCCCTGGCCGCCGTACCCGATCCAGAGACTGCCGTCCGGCGTGCCCAGTAGACACCGGATCTCGTGCGGCTCCGCCAACACGCTACCGCTCTCATCCGTCAGGACATCAGCGTGCACCCTGAGCAACAGCCCCCCGGAAGTCGCCGCCCAACAGTCCCCGGCGGCGTCGGTGGCCAGGGCCAGCACCGGCCCGCTCCCGGTGGGCAGGTTGAAGGTCCGGAGCTGTCCGGCCTTCCGGCGCTGCAAGACCGGATGTTGCACATCGGCCCCTCCGGCCCCAATCCATACCTCGCCGGATGTCGTCGCCAACAGCGCACTAACCCAATTACAGCCCGAGCCGTTCCAGTTGCCGCCCAAGCCATTCGTTGTGCAGAGGATGTCGGTGACCGTACCGTTTCGCCAGCGATACAGCCCGGCTGATGAGGTTCCGATCCAGACACCGCCTTGGGGATCGGCCGCAAGGCCTTGGGCGTCGGGGACGGACCACCCGGCGTTGGTCGACAGGGGTGTCCAATCCTGGCCAGCGTTCCGCAAAATCCCACCGTTTGGCCAGACGATCGCCCACAGCAGCCCATCCGCGTCCTGGCAAATCGACCGTACCCCCTGAAACTGGGGAGTGGAACCTGGGGTCAACAAATCTATTACCCTTGGCCGCAATTGGCTCAAACCGCCGCCGCGTGTGCCCACCCACAGACTCCCCTCTTGGTCAACCTTAAGGGAGGCGATGGTTTGCTGCGACATAACCGCGGTCGCCGCGCCCGCGCGGTCGAACCGGAACAGGCCCGCCTCCCTCGTCCCAAGCCACAGGCCGCCGGCATGGTCTTCGCGCAGGGAAATCACGCCCACTTCGGGCGTATCCGCCGGCAAAGAGCCGAGTTTCACCGGAGGACCGCTTTCGGTGTACTTCCAGACTTTCCGGTTCGCGTAAGCCCAGGCCCCCCCGGCATGGGCGCCGGTGATGAGCGGGACCGGTGGCGTCTGCCACAGCTTGCGAAACTGGCCATCCCCAAAGATCCCGATCCAATCCCCCCGGGAAAACCATAACCGCCCCGTTCCATCCAGCGCCAAGTGGCAAAAGCCTTCGGCGGGCAGGCCGTCGGCCGCCGTGAAGGCACGCACCCGCCCGTCCTGAATGCGCAAGACTGCGCCGTCGCCGTAGGACACCCACACGGCGCCTTCGGCATCTTGCACCATGCCCCGGTAGGGTGAGTCCGACGCGGCGTATTCCGGACCGACCACCATGGTCGCCCGCCCTTGGTCTACGCAGACTACGACCCCTTGGTCCTTGGCGACCCATACACGGTTGCGCCGATCAGCTACCAGGGCCTTGATGCGGCCCGCCGGCATCCCGGGCGCTGCCACCGCGAAGGGCCGGAATTGCACGCCGTCAAAACGCACGAGGCCCGTGCTCGTGGCCACCCACAGGAACCCGTCGGGCGTCTGGTCTATTCCCATCACCGTATTATCCGGCAATCCCGCGTCGGACTGCCAGGTGCGCACAAACCATGCCGGGCGCACCGATTCAGCCGGTGCGACGGCAGCCAGCGGCACCGCCAGGCTCGCCAGCCAGCACGCCACCCATCGGCCAGTTATCACGATGCGCATCGCACGCCTTGTACCACAGCACGCATTGCTTTTCACACGTTCTGTAAAAGAAAATGCGCCATCCGCCGGCGGCCAACGGCAGCCGGCCGGAGAACCTTCCGTGACCACCCTGCCCCAGCGGGGTAATGGCAGCCCACTTGGTGACAGTACCCCGCTTGGCACCGGGCACCACATCGGCCTGGGCATCAATCACATCGGCTTTGCCGCTGATGGTCACTATTGCGTATTCCGGCGGCGTCGGTGGTCAACGCTGATTCCTCCTCGGGCGATATCCCCAGGCGCTGCCACGCGGATCGCGTGAATGCCCGCCGCATTGTCCTTCTCGATGGCACACACCATGTGGGCCGACTGCATGACTCCGCTGCGTCTCGGCGCCGCGGTGCGCGTTCCCTTCCTTATGGTTGCCCCTGCAGCAGTCCCTCCAGATGGTCACGGGTCAGCAACGCCGCATCCTGCGGCCGTTCCAGAAAGGGGGCGACGTCGTCGCGGACCGCCTGCATTTCGAAGGTCGCCAACCGCTCCCGCACCAGTTCCCTCCAGGCTGGCGCGGTGTAGCGACCAAACCCTTGCGTCTGGTCCAGCGCGTTTTGAAGCAAAGGCAGGTTCGGAACCACCGGCGGCCGCTGCGAGAGATACCACATCAGATCGTACCAGTCCCGCCCCTTGGCATACTTGCGCGTGATGGCGGCATGGAGTTTTCCCGCCAGGAGCGATGGCAGGTCGTAGTGCTGGAGCAGAAAGGTTACGTAACGCGTGACAAGCCGGCGTTCGCAGCGCGCCCCCGCCGGCGGCCGCGTGTCGATCTCCAGCTTGATGGCCAGTTTCTCCGCCGGCATGGCCGACAAGCCCGCCTCATGCAGGATACCGGCGGCGCGCACCCAGCCCGTATGCACGGTCTTGCGGTCATTCCAAGTCACTTCCGGGGAAAACCCGGCCAGCGCCAGATCCCGTTTCACCTTGGCCATCCATTCCTTGCCCGCATAGCCATCGGCTGAGATCAGCGAGAAGTCGAGGTCCTCCGAGAAGCGTGGCAGACCGTGCAGAAAGCGCAGCGCGGTTCCCCCGACAAAGGCCAGCGGCCGGAACGCCTCGCTTTCATGGAACGACCGCAACACGAAGGCCTGGAGATATTCCCGGAGCCGGTTCAGGGCTTGTCCCGGGTCCGACACGTTACGAACCAAGGCCAAGGCTTCCTCTTTCATAGCGCCACCGTCCCTTGCTCCGCATCGGCTGCCAGCCGCAGCCACCGTTGGACCGCCCGGTCGAGGCGCGGGCTCCGGAACCGTTGGGCGTAAAGTTTGAGCCGCTCCGCGTCAACCCGTGCAGCATGCTGATAGCGCATCTCATCCAGCCGTTCCATCGTCCACTCCCCCGCGGTCAGATGCCAATGGTCCAGCAGGGCTTTCTCGGGCTCCGCGACCAGAAACTCCTGACCGCCGACGACGGCTGACGAAAAACCGAAGAAACAATTCTGTTTGATATTGCGATAGTCGAAGACGCCGAAAGGATTTTCGAAGCGGCGGGGAACGCGCGGCGTCACGCTAGTGAACCTGACGACGCGTTCCGGAATCAGGTCGTAGTGGCCCAGCGCCCACAATCCGCTGAGGCAGGACGGCCGGTACAACTGGTTTGCCAGCACGGCGGGAACCAGCGGAGCGCGTCGGTACGTTTCGGAGAGGGTGTACATGCCGCGCCGCAGCCCGATAAGCTTGCCTTGCTTCATCCAGCGCGAAAGCTGCACCCGGATTGCTTCCCGCCGGTCATCGAACGCCTGCGCCAGCAGCGCCAAATCGAAGCAGGGCATCGCCCCGACCAGCTTCACAACATCGCCATAGTTCATATGCGAAACATAGCACTACTGTTATCTATTACAAACAGAATACTCTCTCGTATCCAGCGACGTGACCAGCCAGTCCGACAGGCTCCCGGCCACCGCAAACTCCATCGCCAGTGGCGTCACCGAAGCGAGATTGACCGGTTGCGGGCCGGCATTCCGAATCCCCGCCTGCGCCAACACCCCCGGCACGCCCGGCACCCTCCCGAGACGGAGCATCAGGTCAACCTGCTCCTTTGCGAAACGGATCGTCGTTTCGGTCACCTCGGCCTGACCGGAGGGCGTGGTCTCGGTCGAACGCACGGTCGGGGCCACCACCGTACCGGCCTCGGAAGACAGATCCTGCGGCTGGCCGTCAAGCTGGACCCTGGCCGCAAAGCCGGATCGAAAGACCCCCATTCCCGGCACGGTCACCGTGAACGTGCGCCCATCCGCGGCCAACATCAGCCCCACGCGCCAGCGCCAGGAAACGGGGCTATGCGCAGGTGCGAACATGTGGGGGAGCCTAACCCTTTTCGCGGAGTGAGCAAGCCGCGAAAGCGATGCTCGTGTCGCAGCGCCAAACCACAGGCGAGACGTGTTATCTTATTCCACATCAAATTACGAGACCTGCGCTTGGGCTGTGTTTACGGCTTATTCAGCCCATCTTCCTGGATCATGTTGACCACGTCCTTGGCCCGCGAGGCCGGCGAAACCGTCAGGTGCTCCCATTTGCCCGCCTTGAAAACACCCGCCACCGTGGTGTTGCAGGGCGCATGCAGCTTGAATGCGACATTCCAACTCTTGGGCCAGGCCGGCAGGACGTAAAGTTTCCGGCCATCGGACTGTAGCAGCATACATTGCAGGGTGGTGAGGATATTGTCGCCGTGGTCCTGGTCGGGGATCCAGTCAAAGCCCCGCCACATCGCCGGGAAGCGATAGCCCCCGTTGATATTCCGGGCGCGGGCGGCCACCTGCCGGCCGGCCTCCTCGCCGAGGCCGAGGCAGGCGGCTTGGATGCTGTCCTGGCACCAGCCGAAGTTGTGCCGGTTGGTACGCACTTCGTAGGTGGCGCGGGCCATGTCGAGATCTGGCTTGCCCACACCAAAGAGCCGGTAAGGAAACACGGCATACAACTCGGGGTTTTCGGAATAGTCGCCCCCCGAAAACGAACCTGAGGGTCGCAGGAGTTTCACCCCATGGACCTCGGCCACCGGCACCGGGGGCAGTTCCTGCAACATCCGCGTCCAGCGCGCGCGCTGCGCCTCCGTGGTGACGCTCTGCGGCAGCGCCAGCAGGCGCGGCAGAATGAAGCGCAAGCCCGCAATCTCCGGCAGCGGGTTGACCGTCCAGGGCAAAGCCTCCAGCGACTGCGCGGGATCGAGGATCATTTTCCCGTTGGCGTCGCGCTTCGGCCAGTACTGATCGAAGAACGCGATGATCGGATCGGCCAGCGGCACGAGCGTGTTGCGGGCGAAATCATCGTCCTGCAGGAAGTCATACCGGTCGAGCATGAAGGCCGTCAGCTCCATGCCGCCGCTCCAATAGCGATGGATGCAGACATTGCCCGGCTCGGGCCCGTTGTGGCCCCAGCCATAATCCCGGTTGTTCGGCATCCCCCAGAAATGCATGGTTTCCTGGAACGACGCGGCGTCCGTGAATTTGTAGATGGCCTGCATGCGGGCCTTGCTGAGCGGCAGCGCCTCGCGGTACATGCGGAACCACGGTTCCATCATCTCGAAATCGCCGGTCGCCAGCATCGGCCAGTAACTCAGCCGCGTGTTTTGAAACCAGTATGGCCCTCCCCAGCAG
>CAIQIC010000497.1 GCA_903871765.1 uncultured Lentisphaerota bacterium | reverse complement strand
GAAGACGGCGGGACAAGGCTGTCCCGCCCTACCATGACTGACCCGTTACCGTTCCGTCCATCCTGGCACTTGGCTCTTAGGGCGGCAGCGACACCTTGCCGCTGTCCCGCGCCGCGGCGGACCGCGACGAATAAGGCGCCCGCACGCTGGCGCACTCCAAAACAATTCGTCCTGTTCTTCATCGCATCCAAGGATTGACGTTTTCAAATCATAAATCTGACATCATCAATCACACATTCTTTACTCCACGTTCTGCACCTGTTCGCGGATGCGCTCCAATTCGGCTTTGAAGGCAACGACGGCGTGGCTGATGGCGACGGCGTTGGCCTTGGAGCCGATGGTGTTGATCTCGCGGAACATCTCCTGCGCCAGAAAATCCAGCGCGCGGCCCGGCGGCTCGCGGCCGCGCAACAGCTCGCGGGCCTGGGCAAAGTGGCTGCGCAACCGGGTCAATTCCTCGGTGATGTCGGCCTTGTCGGCAAACAGCGCGATTTCGCGCACGACGCGCTCATCGGCGGCCAGGTCGCCCTGCCCCGCCGCACGCAGCCGCGCCAGCAACTGCTCGCGGTAGCGGCGGCTGACCTCCGGCGCGAATTCCGCAATCCGGGCGGTGCGCTGTTCCAGATCAGTCAGGCGCGCTTCGATATCCCGGTGCAGTGCAGTGCCTTCGCGCTTCCGCATCGCCATCAGCGCTTTAAGCGCCGCGGTTGTAGCGCGTTGCGTCACGGCCCAGACGCGCTCGAGCTCCTGCGCGGGCGGCGCCAGTTGCACCACTTCCGGCAGGTTCAGCAGGAAGGCGGCATCCACGTGCTCGCGCAGTCCGAGCCGCCGGGTCGCCTGGTGCAGCGCGGCCTGATAGGCGGCGGCCAGATCCACGTCCACGCGCACTTCCTGACGGCGCACGGCGGCGCTGCGCGTTACGTCCACGTGCAGCGTCACGCGCCCGCGGCTGAGCGCACTGCGCGCCGCGGTTTGGAGGCGTGCTTCGAGTTCGGCGAACTCGCGGCCGATGTTCACCTGCACGTCGAGCTGCTTACGGTTGATCGAAGTCGCGCGCACTTCGACACGCAAGCCGCCCGCCGCCGCCGCGCCCCGGCCATAACCTGTCATGCTGTGTACGGACATGGTCCATCCTTTACAAATCCATCACCAAGCGCAAACCCGCTTCCAATTCATTCATCAAGGCGGGCGGCAGCTTGCTCACGCGTTCCGTCAGAAAATGCTTATCCAGCGTGAGCACCTGCGATATGTTCGCCACTGAATTCTTCGCCAAGCCAGTGACGCGCGCTGCGAGCAGCAGGTTGCCCGGCGCTTCGGCCAGATGCAAGTTGGACGTCAGCAGTACTGCAATGACAGTATTGATACGGCTGCGATTGAATTCATCGGCTTGAATGACCACGACCGGGCGCCGATAACCCGGTTCGGAACCCACCGGATCAGGCAAGGTGGCCCACCAGATCTCACCACGTGCAATCACCAGGTATCCTTGGGTAGCGATAGCCTTTGCATACGGCCGGCCACGGCATCGAGCGCTGAAGATTCCTGGCCATATACCGCGTTCAACTTTTCGCGGACGCCTTGATGCCGGTGCATTTTGACATAGGATTCCACCGCCCGTGTATACAGCTCGCTACGCGAGATGCGCGTGCGTTTGGCCAGCCGGTCGGCTTCCGTAAAAACTTCATCAGGCATGGAGATGGCGGTCTTCATGGCATCATGTTATACCAAGGTTATACCCTTTGTCAACAGTCATTGTGGGCGGGACCAGCCCTCCGCCGGAGGACGCCCACATACTCATGCTTCATGACTTTGTTCCCACGCCGCGATCTGCTGCACATCCTTGTCGCCGCGGCCGGAGAGGTTGACGATGACGAGGTCCCGCTTGGACCAGCGGCGGCGGGCATGCCGGATGACCCAGGCGACGGCATGGATGCTTTCCAGGGCGCTGAGCAGGCCCTCCCAGCGCGCGAGCTGGTGGAACGCGGCCACCGCCTCGTCGTCGGTGACGTAGCTGTATTCGGCGCGTCCGGTGTCGTGGAGCCACGCGTGTTCCGGGCCGACGGCGGCATAGTCGAGGCCGGCGCTGACCGAGTGCGTCAGCCGGATCTGGCCCTCGCCGTCCTGCAATACGTAGGTGCGCGTGCCCTGCAGCACGCCGACCCGGCCGTCAGCGAAGCGCGCCGCGTGCTGGCCGCTGCGGATGCCGAGGCCGCCCGCCTCGACGCCGATCAGCGCCACCCGGCGATCCCGGAGGAACGGATGGAACAAACCGATGGCATTGCTGCCGCCGCCCACGCACGCGACGAGCGCCGCCGGCAGCCGCCCTTCCTGCGCGAGGATCTGCCGTCGCGCTTCCACGCCGATCACGCTCTGGAAATTGCGGACCATCTCCGGATAGGGCGCCGCGCCATAGGCCGTGCCGAGGACATAGTGCGTCTGGCGGACGTTCGTCACCCAGTCGCGCATGGCTTCGCTGATGGCCTCCTTCAGCGTCTGCTGGCCGGCGGTCACCGCGACGACCTCCGCTCCCAGCGCCTGCATGCGGAAAACGTTCAGCGCCTGGCGCGCCATGTCCACCCTGCCCATATACACCACGCACTCGAGCCCGAACAGGGCGGCGCAGGTGGCCGTCGCCACGCCATGCTGGCCCGCGCCGGTTTCGGCGATCACGCGCCGCTTGCCCATGCGCCGCGCCAGCAGGCACTGCGCGAGGCTGTTGTTGATCTTGTGCGCGCCGGTGTGGCAGAGATCCTCGCGCTTGAGATAAATCCGCGGCCCGCCCAACGCCGCCGTCATGCGGGCCGCCAGGTACAGCGGTGTGGGTCGGCCGACGTAGTGCTTCAGGTAGTGGTTCAGCTCGCGCCGGAAGGCCGGGTCGCGCCAGGCGCGGCGGTATTCACAGTCCAGTTCGCGCAACGGCTCCATGAGCGTTTCGGGCACATACACCCCGCCATACGGGCCGAAACGGCCCTGGCGGTCGGGTTCTGTCATTCTGCGCGACATGCTTCGATGAATCTCTTCACCGCGTCCAAATGCTTGCGGCCCGGCTGGGCTTCCACGCCGGAACTGACATCCACGCCCCAGGGCCGCACCGCGCGGATCGCCGCGGCGACGTTTTCCGCGCGCAACCCGCCGGCCAGCAGCACGCGGGTCCGGCTCGCCGCGACAAAAGCGCGCGCCGCCGTCCAATCCACGGTGTGCCCCGTGCCGCCCGGTGCCGCGGGACTATAACTATCCAACACCACAGCGTCAACGCATCGGACACTCGCGGGCTCGTGTCCGAGATGAACAACCTGCCAGACCTTGATCGTGCGGGCGGGGCTTCCCTCGTGGGCGGGGCTTCCAGCCCCGCGAATGCTTTCATTGTGGGCGGGACTTCCAGTCCCGCGCGCGGGGCTGCTCGTGCTTCGTAGCGCAGGGGCTTCGCCACTTCGCAGAGTAGCAGAAGCCCCGCCCACAACGGAAGGCCTGGCCTGGACCACGCCCGCCAGTGCCTGTCTCAGGGCTTGGATGAAGTCCGCAGCCGAGTTCCCTCCGGCGGGAAAACCATGCCACTGCACCACGTCCAGCCGGGCCAGGTCCACCGCCCGGCGGATGTCCTCCAACGCCGGGTCCACAAACACGCCGACCTTGAGCAGACCCGGCGGAAGCGCGCGCGTCCAGACGGCCACCTGCTCCGGCGTCACCGCGCGGGGCGACCGCGGCCAGAAAACGAAGCCCAGCGCGTCGGGCCGCAGGTCCGTCACCGCGGTCACGTCGGCCGCATTGGCCAGCCCGCAGATTTTGACGAACAGCTTCACTCGTGTCTCACAGGTCCATCAGGTTCCGCACGGCCTCTTGCAGGTCCGGCTGGCGGAGCAAGCTCTCGCCGACCAGGACGGCGTGGACGCCGGCGGCGCGCAGACGGCGGACGTCGTCCGCCGTCCGGATCCCGCTCTCGCTGACGAGCGTACAGCGGACGGGCGCCAGCGCCCGGAGGCGGAACGTGGTGTCGAGCGACGCCGTGAACGTCCGCAGATCGCGGTTGTTGATGCCGATCAGCCGCGCGCCGCAGGCAGCGGCGCGGTGCAGTTCGGGCTCGTCGTGGACTTCGAGCAGCGCCGCCAAGCCCGCGGCATGGCACACAGCGAGCAGCGGCTGCAGTTCCGCATCCGGCAGCACAGCGGCGATCAGCAGCACCGCCGCTGCGCCCAGGCTGCGCGCATGCCAGATTTGCCACTCGTCCACGACGAATTCCTTGTAGAGCAGCGGCAGCGGCACCGCGGCCCGCACCGTGCGGAAGGGCGCCTCGCCGCCGCCAAAATATTTTTCGTCCAGCAGCACGGACAACGCCGCCGCGCCCGCTTCCGCATAGGCACGGGCGATGGCGGCGGGGTCGAAGGGTTCGCGCAACGGTCCCGCCGAGGGGGAGCGGCGCTTGACTTCGGCAATCAGGCTGATCGGCCGGGACCGCAGCGCCGCGATGAAATCCGCCGGGCCGGCCGTCGCTTGCGCCGCGGCGCGCAGCCGGTCCAGCGGCAGCAGTCCTTTTCGTCCGGCCACCTCCGCCCGCTTGTCCGCGATGATACGCGCCAGGATATTATGGCGCTGGGGTTCAGCCATGGCGGCATTGGACCGTGCGAACGCTGGCGAGGCAAGCCTATTCTTCAGGCGATCGCGGTTGGCCCTTGACCGCGGGCGGGCGGGCTTCTATAGTGCCCCGCTGTGATGCACATCGGAAGGAGCTGCCCGGAGTATGGTTACCAAGGACAATAACAATGTGATCGAGACCGCCACGCCCGTCGTTTCGCCGTATGCCTTGTTTTTCGAGCTGGAAGGGCCGCTGACCGGCGGTCGGCCGTTGATCTTCGACACCCTGCAGCGCCTGATGAAAAAGGAAAAAATGGAGCTGACGGCCCCGGCCTTTACGCGCCACGGCCTGAACCTGCCGCCCGCCCGCTGCGTCCAAGGCCTCATCGAGGCGCTCGACGGCGAAGGCGTCTCCGCGGACAAGATGACCGACGCGCTCTTTAGCGGTCTCCGGTCGGCGGCCGGCAACATGAAGCCCGCGAACGCGCTGGTCAAGCTTATGGGGGCCGCCCGCAAGCAGGGCATGCCGGTGATGGCCCTCTCCTGCCTGCCCGACGACGTGGCTGAAGTCCTGGCGGAAAAGTCCGGCTTGACGAACCTCGCGGTGCAGCTCCGGACCTTCCACGACGCCCATGCGCTGTTTCCCAGCCGCGATGTCTGGCTGGGGGTCTGCCGCGGACTGACACGGTCGCCGCGGCGGTGCTTTGCGCTGGTCAGCACGGCGATCGCCTGTCAGACGGCGCTGGCGGCCGACGTGCGTGTTGTAGCGCTGCCGGACGAGTTCACCGCCTGCCATGATTTCAGCGGCGCGGAATGGTTCTGCGAAACGCCGGCGGACTTGCCGGTGGACGAACTGATCGGCCGGATGGGCCCCGTCTGAGGGCTGGATGCTGACCACGCCCCGGCCCATGGATGAAGTGCTGACGCTGATGCAGACCCTGCGGTCGGCGCAGGGCTGTCCATGGGACCGCGAGCAAACGCATGCTTCGCTCAAGCAGCACCTGATTGAAGAGTGCTACGAGGTGCTGGACGCCATCGAGCACGGCGATCCGCATCACGTGCGGGAGGAACTCGGCGACGTCCTGCTGCAGATCGTCTTCCACGCACAAATCGCCGCCGAGGCCGGCGCGTTCACCTTTGACGACGTGGCGCGCACGCTCCGCGACAAACTCATCCGGCGCCATCCCCATGTCTTTGGCGACACCAAGGTATCCGGTTCCCGGGAAGTTCTGCGGAACTGGGAGGGCATCAAGCGCCGGGAGCAGGGCGCCGGGACGCCCCGTTCGGTGGTTGCCGGCATCCCGCGGCACCTGCCCGCCCTGCTCAAGGCTGAACAGGTGCAGCGCAAGGTGGCGCGCGTCGGCTTCGACTGGAAGACCGTGGAACCCGTCGCGGCCAAGGTTACGGAGGAACTGGCGGAGGTCCGGCAGGCCCTGGCCGCCGGCCGGACCGACCAAGTCCGCGAGGAAATCGGCGACCTGCTGTTTGCCGTCGTCAACCTCGGCCGGTTCCTCGGCCACAGCGCGGAGGACGCGCTCAACGGCACCGTGCAGAAATTCGTGCGCCGGTTTGCCGCGATCGAGCGCCGGCTGCACGCCCGGAGGCGCGACGTGGCTGCCTGCTCCCTCGCGGAACTCGACGCGCTCTGGGAACAGATCAAGGCTGCCGAGCGCTCCCGGCAGCCCCGCCGCCGCCCGGCCAAACCCGCCAGCTCCCGGCGGAAAAAACGCCGGTGAAAATGATTCTGCTGTCCATGGTGCTGTCGTTCCGGGACAACTGTGAAGAAGGCAGCGAATGACAGAATCATTGGGGGCAGAATCATTAAACCCGGAACCCGGGGACGCGGGGCTGGAAGCCCCGCCCACATAAGAAGCGGCGTCCCTTCTTCAAGTGGAGGACGTTCAGCAAGGCTCCGAAGGGCAGGCCAGCCGTCGCGCTTCAAAAAAGAGGCCGGACGCAGTCCCGACCTCATGGAGTTGGGGTACTATCCTTCCGCTCTTCCAGTTTCCGCAGCCGGATATTGCGCAATGCGCCGGTGGTTTCCCACGTAGCCAGGCCGAGCGGAACGCACAGTTCGATTTCCCCCATCCGCATGCCCAGGCGGTGCCCCGCGGTGTTCACATCCACGATGGATTTGCCGTCCAGCCAGGCCTCGATCCGCCCCGGCGTCACCCGCACCCGGACTGCATACCACCGGTTCTGCTCGTACTCGCGCAACGTACTCGTCTCGTTGCCCGAGGCATCCTGGTAGTCAATGCTCGACAAGCCCGTCACGCCCCCACCCCAACCGCCCAGGATCAGGGTGACGCTGTTGGTCAGCACCGGGAACGTGAGGCCGCAGAAAAAATCGCTGCCTTGCGTGCGCCGGGCTTCGAGCGTCAGCTCGTAGTTCATCCGCGGCGCCGGATTGGTGTACACCACGCCCGTCATCGAGGCCCCGGTGCCGAGTTCGAGAATCCCGCCGGCTTTGATCCGCACCTGGCCGTGGCCGCTGAAATCCACCGCGCGCCAGCCGCTCAGCGTCCGGCCGTCGAACAGCAGGGCCCCGCCCGGCGCCGCCGCCCCGGCGTTGCCGGGCGCAACGGGCGCCTGGGCCTGCTCCGCCGCCGACCACGCGCGCCCGGCGAGCAGCGCCGCGGCGCATACGATCACAGCGAACCGTGTTATGCTCATCGCGCACCTCCGGATGGACAGAAGTCTGAATTCAAAATAATTGTACCATCGCCGCTGACGGCGGCGAGTGCAAAACAGGTGGTTTTTTTGCCATGGATATTCACGGAATAGGATGGCTGAAGAATGGTGAAAAAGAGAGGACAGATCCAATGATTCTGTCATAAATATTTTGCGCTGAGGGCCACGGGACAGAATTAACAGAATCATTTACAGCAGAATCATTTTTTCTTGCCAAATTCATCTTTTTCTTCCCGCCCCGACGATTTATGCGCTTGACGCCGGGCGCCGGTCTGGCAGGCTGTCGGCACGGTGGGCGGCGTAAGCACGAACCACAGGAGAGCAAACATGATCTGGACGCGTCGTGAATTTTTACAACGGAGCGCGGCGGGCCTGGCCGGCGCGGCTTTATTCCCCGGGTTGGCGGCGGCGGCGCCCAAGACCAGGATCCGCATTGCGGCCCGCCATTTCGACAACGATTTCGCCGCGGCCCAGCGCGCCGGGATGGATGGCCTGGAGCTTGGTGTCGGCGGACCGGCGGCCAACCTGCGTATCGCCGATGCGGCGTATCGGCAGCAGATCAAGGACCGCGCCAAGGCCAACGGGCTGGTGGTCTCCTCGTTGTCCATGGACCTGCTGAACGGCCATCCGCTCTTCAGTTCCGAACAGGCGCCGGGCTGGGTGACGCAGACGATCGCGGCCGCCGCGGACCTCGGCGCGGGCGGCATGCTGATTCCGTTCTTCGGCGGCGCGGAACTCCGGCAGGGGCAGGAATTCAAGAAGCCCGCTCTGGACGCCCTGGTCGGCCGCCTGAAGGAACTCGCCCCGCAGGCCCAGCAAGCCGGCGTGTCGCTGGGCCTCGAGACCACCCTCCCGGCCGCACTGTATCTCGAACTGCTCGACCGTGTCGGCAGTCCGGCGGTGGGCGCCTACTACGACATCGGCAACTCCACCGGTGCCGGCTTTGACGTGCCGGCCGACCTGCGCGCTCTTAAAGGCCGCCTGAGCATGCTCCACTTCAAGGACGGCAACAGCTACCTCGGCGCGGGGCAGGTCAAAATGGAACCGATCGGCGCGGCGCTGCGCGAAATAGATTACCAGGGCTGGATCGTGCTCGAAACCGCCTGCCCGTCTGGGAACGCCGAGGCCGATTGCCGGCGCAACGCCGATTTCAGCCGCAAACTGCTCGCCGGCGGTTGATCTTCCCCGGATTGTTCGACGCACCGGCCGCTTCACGTCGCGCAGCGACTTTGGCTCGTATACCGCCTCGCCACGGGCGCCTGGATGTGGTATCGGACGGGCACCGCCAACCCCCGCTGGTTCAAGCTGCCCTCCGGCTGGGAAAGCCACTGAACCTGCAAACACGAAACGACATCATGCCCCGTTGAATGTAGGACGACATACAGGGGGTCGCTCTGGCGCGCGCGCTTGGGATGAACCACAATGCAGATATCCTGCTGGGGCGTCTGGTAGCCCCACGCCGCTTGCACGCCGTGCTGAAAGATCTCAAACGGTTTCTCGTTGAT
>CAIQIC010000496.1 GCA_903871765.1 uncultured Lentisphaerota bacterium | reverse complement strand
GGCTGACTGCTGAAAGCTGACGGCTGATCGCTGCCTATGACTTACGGCCCCGTGACCTGCACTTGGGCGGCATCTATGACCCGCTCGCCATCGATACTCCGCAGCGTGCCTGAGACGGTTACCAGGCTGCCCACGGTCGCATCCGGGGGCATTGAGATCGGGTTCACTCTGATCCCGCTGGTCCTGTTGGGCTCCTGGACGTAGAGGAATCCATCGAATATCCCCGACACTACCTTGCCGGTCAACGTCGCCGAATCCTCATCAGCCTGCGCCAGCACTGATCTCACACTGGTCGTTAGTACGTGCACCGTCCGCTGGGCCGTGCTGGTCCCGCCGGTACCGGTCACCGTCAGCCGAATCGTATAATCACCGTCCGCGAGAGCGCTCGCATCCCAAGTACCCAGCAAGCCGCCTTCCATGGGGGTCGTTTGAGTCTGGCCGATGGCCGTCCACGACATCGGCGCGCTCCCCGCGCCATATTCCAGCACATACTGCTCGAAACCGGTCCCTGCCGCCGTCCCGATGATCGCGACTTGTCCGGCCAGGCAGGCGCCGTCCGTCGGAGAGGAGATAATCGCATTCGGCGGAAGCGGTCCGAACGCAGCCGTTGCCACCAGGGCAAAGGGCTGCGGTCCGTTGGGCACATCGTAGCCTGTGACTTGCACTGTGTAATCCCCGGGAATCGGGTTGGCTATGTCCACGCCCTCGACGTTGTTCCTTCGGTCGGCCGAGCCATTGCCCATCCAGACGGTATTGTCCGGCCCGATCACCGTCAGGTCCAGGTCGTTGACGAGCGACACGGATGCCGAGGTGCTTGCGGGATAGTCGGTCCAGACCAGCGTGACCCTGAGCGGGCTCGGGTTCCCTGATACCGAATACAGATATGAGACTGACCCGTCCGTGCCCAGCCCCGTGGCATTATCCACGAACTGCATACTCCTCGGCGCGGTCGGGGATATCGCATAGCTCGCGTCTATTCGCCCCCAGCCCTCCACCATGTTGGGCCTCGTCGTGGGCTCTTCGAGGAAGGCCCCTGTGCCGTACTGGCCGGGGTACAGATCAGTCGCGCCGTTGATGAGCGTCGCCTTGATCAGGGCCGCGCTTGGGGTCACGCTTCGATAGGTGCGATAATACTGCCTTATCAGGGCCGCCGTGCCCGCCACAAGCGGGGTGGACATGCTCGTGCCGCCGGAGTAGCAGTAGTTGGAATCAAGAGCCCCCCAGAGCGTCCCGGAGCCCGCCAAATGCGACCGGCAGGATATGATATTCGTGCCCGGCGCGACCACGTCCGGCTTGATTCTTCCATCCGCGGTCGGCCCACGGCTGCTGAACGCGGCCATCCCGGATATGTTGTTGCTTACCGGGTCGGTGCTGATCGGCGCGGCGCCAAAAACGGACGGCCACCCGGAGCCGTAAGTGCCCTGGAACCCGCCGGAGGTTCTCAGGTTCTCGCCGGCCCCAACAGTGATGCAGTTCTTGGCCGAGCCGGGCGAGGCTATCGAGTTGGAGTCCACGACACCGTTGGAGTTATTATCCACCCCTTCGTTTCCCGCGGCGAATAGTATCACGAAATCCTTGTTATTCCAGGTGAACAGGTCCACATTGCGGGAATCGGTGGTATAGACGCCGGTCGAGGCGGAACCCCAGCTATTGGAATGGACGCGCGCGCCATCGCCGTAGGGCGGCGAGAACAACAGAGTCAGATTCGAGGGAATGCCGCCCAGTTTCCCGGACGAGTCCAGCACCGACTGGATGATCAATTGGGCTTCCGGGGCC
>CAIQIC010000495.1 GCA_903871765.1 uncultured Lentisphaerota bacterium | reverse complement strand
GCTTCATGGGCCGGCATTTTGCGATGTGCCGCGACGAGGTCGTCCGCTCGTTCAGCAAGCACCGGTTCTGTGCCTCGCTGCAACGATTGGTGCCCGAAGTCACCGAGGCCGACCTCGAGCCCGGCGGCGCCGGCGTCCGCGCCCAGGCGATGACGACCCAAGGCGAGCTGGTGCAGGATTTTCACCTGCTGGAGCGACCCAATGCCTTGCACGTCCTCAACGCGCCCAGTCCGGCCGCCACCGCCGCGCTGGCCATCGGCGAGGAAATCGCCCGGCGCGTGGTGAAGGCGAGCCGAGCGGGTGTTTCGTCGTCCACTTCGTGTCCCTAGGCATCGGACAGCGGCGTTTTTATTAAGGATATAATCACGAAAACTAATCGATGCCCGGCGAAAATCCAGGAAAGGACATGACTTCGGAGGAGAACTCCATCCGTGAAGCCAGGTTTGTGGGTTGGTGCTCAATTTGCTTCGTGATCATCGGCGGAGCTCTGATCGCGGCAAAATATGTATCGGGGGACAGGTTAAACCAGATAGCCGTCTACCTGGCGTTTTTTGCCTCCGTGCCGCTGGTGACGGCATTGGCAATTAATCGCAGCAGAATCAGCTATCTCCATTCCGGCGCTGTCTCGGACAATCACGGGTGGGCGGAGCGTCTCGGGCGCTACCTCCCGCCGGTGGTTTTGCTCTACGGATTGTATGGGATAAATCGGGCGCTTTATCATGCGGACTTCGAGATGATTGACTCCGCTGGTTTTGATTTTTCCCGCCGGCGGTTTCTTTTCGGTTTGCTTGTCACGGCACTGCTGCTGGCGCTTGGGCTGGCATGGCGCCACCGGGCGCAAACACGTCCTCACGCGGCCACTTCCGCGAAAATCGCCTCATTTGTCAGATTCGCGTTCCTCGGTGTTTTTACGATTTCTCTATTTAATATCGATATCGGTCATGACTCGCTTTCCTACGATCCCTATGTGGGGCCGGCGAGCGCCGTGGCCCTTGGGGCGGTTCCGCTGGTGGATGTGTTTTCACAGTACGGGCTCAATTATCTTCTGCTGACGGCTGGGTTGAAGCTCATGCCCTGGTCCATGTACAGCCTGAGCCTGATCATAACCGCGCTGAATCTGGGTTACTATTTTCTGGTGGCGGTGATCTGCCTTCGGGTGTCCCGGGACAAGTCACTGGTGGTGGTTGTTTCCGCTTTTTTCATCCTGTTTCTCATCAGTGCGGCGCTCTACAATTCGGCCTACACCCCATCCGCCGGTGCCATGCGATATTTGCCATCGCTGGTCCTTTTGTGGACGTTTTGCTACCTCAAGGATGAGTCGGCCTTCTCTTGGTGGTCTTCGCTCGCTTTGTCGCTTTCAAGCCTTTGGTCGCTGGAAGCACTGATCTTTAGTGCCGTAACCTATTCCGCCTATATCCTGGCCATATCCCTTCGTGCGCGGCCCATCAATTTTGGGCTGGCGCTTAAACGGTTTCTTTCGGTGGGAATGCTGCTCCTGCTGCCCTACGTCCTGTTGACAGTGGCTTACAAAGTCGCGTTGGGCGTGTTGCCCCGCTACGACATCTATCTGCAACTGGTTGGCACGCAGGCAACCTCCTCCAACTGGATCGTTCGCGCCGATCCCGCCATCCGCACCTGGGTGATTTTTGGATTCTCCTACGCGCTGGCTTTGGCCTACGCGCTATTTAAATCTTGGAAGCCTGAGGCGGTATCAAGACGGCCCCATAACTACTACGCCGTCATGGCGGGTACCGCTGCGCTGGGCATCATGCAGTTGTCGTATTATGCCGAGAGGGCCGTAACCCCTGTCCTAGTCTTTATCGCTTTTCCGCTGCTGATAATATTTGTCCTGTTCATTGACGGTTTCGCTCAACGGTTAACCGGATCGGAACAGCAGCTTGGTTTCCATCACTGGCTGGTTGCCGGCCTGATCGTCAGCACGGTGATTGCTTGCGGGGGAGTAATCGGTGACAGGTTTTTTCGGGCGCCTTTTGTCCTCAGGTCAAACGGCATTCTTCTTCGCAGCTGGCTGTCGTGGCCACCGGGCGGCCCGGGTCACGGGGCTGGTTTGGTCCACAGCATTCGCGAAAAACTGAACCAGCCCGTGGGGTTCGTTTTGGGCAATGAATCCGGAGTCACGGACAAGAACCCAGCCTCCTGGCAACTCATCCCCAACTCGCCGACCACCGACCCGGACATTGCAGCGTATGGCCTCATTCGAAAGTGGCTCAACGAGAAGGACGAGGTCTTTCTCTTCAGTCCGGATTCCGCCTGCGTCCTCTTCGCCTTGAAGAAAAGGAATGCGCTGGGGCTGACCCATCCGATGGTGGATGATCGGTCGTCGCTGCTGCGCGAAAAGGCGATGCGTGTGGCGGAGGGAATGACGGCCGGGACCATCGTCATGG
>CAIQIC010000494.1 GCA_903871765.1 uncultured Lentisphaerota bacterium | reverse complement strand
TTCGCGCTCTTCGCAGGCCACCAATTCCGGATTTTTTACAGAATCATGTACGGCAGAATCATTATCGGTTCTCCGCCATGTGGAAGTTCCCCGCCGGCTGGCCTGTAGGCCGGGTCTCCGACCCGGCGGCTGCGGCCGGAGTGGTGCCCTTCCGCATGGTGGGCGGGGCTTCCAGCCCCGCGTCCGGATCGCGGGGCAGGGATGCCCCGCCCACAAGGAAGCCCACCCTCACCCTACATACGAGCCCTGCCACCCCGGCCGCTCGGCCTTTTTCGTGCCCGCCGGCCCCGAACACGGCGCAATACGAAGCTGGAGCTTGACGGTCCGGAAACCCCTGCAATAATCCTGTCATGATGCTCTTGGGCAATAAAGTGACCCATTCGGCGACGCGCCCCCTTCGATCATCGGGCGGGCCGACCCGTCTTGCCCCGGCCAGTTTTTACCGGTTAATCGGGCTTAATTGCGGCCGCATAGCGTAATAGATATAAAGCTGTTAAGTGGACGTCCACTTATCAGGACGTTCGCTCACGGAATGAAAAATGAAACGACTGGCAACACACATCGGCATACTGGTCTTGGGGATCGCCATCGGTATCTACGGTGCTTATCTTGCATCCCGATATGCGTTCTGTATTCAACCGAATGTGGTCTATTTCAGGCATGATGGCCCACCGATGCCACAGCACTTTCCCAACGCTCACTATGTCGCGGGTGTCGAAGTGACGAATGGCGGTTTCACTGTTCTGATTAAGCAGGCACCCAACTTACTCGACGGATTCGACAAGCAGGTTATTTCGGTTGACACGCAGAGGAATTCCGGAAGTCTGACCACTTATGTGTCGTGGCCCTCTCCTGTAACAAATACGCTGGATCTGCTTGTGCAACTCTCGGAGATGCGTTCAAACAGGATTAGCTTCTTCTGTGAAGGGGTCTGGCGGGACAAACAAGGATTCACCAACAGTCTGGATGTTTACGGAATTGTCCCTCTGCCGTTTCGTCCCATTGCCAAGTGGAAGCAACACCTCCATTCACAAACGCGAGGCATATACAGACGAACGATGATTGATGAATAGGAGCGAACAAGCGCAGTCAGGGTACCCTGCGCGCCCCTGCCGCGGAATGTTGGCCTTTTACTGCTCGCTGGCGGATCATGGTTTCGCGGGCACGATGTCCACATCGTAGAACGTGAGCGCGGCAATGCCGTTGACGCCGATCAGCAGCTTATCCTGACTCCAGTTCATTTCCTTCAGGTACGAGATCTTCTTCGCCGTCGAGGCGGCCTTCAGCTTGAGCATGATCACATTCCCGGCCGCGGCGCCTGAAACAACCTGCTCGCCGACTCCATCCAGGTAGAACTGACCGGCCAACGCATCCGTCCAGACCACCGGCTGGTCGAATTCCAGGGTGATCGTGTCCCGCGCGGCGTTATAGCGGGCCTGCTGGAGGTTGGGCGCCGTGATGGCGGTCGTGGTTTTTTTGCCGTAGAAGTCCCGTTCGATCAGCGGCTGCATCAGGCGCGCAAATTCCGCCCAGCCGGTCAACGGATAATGGCAGCCTCCGGCCGGTTTGATGCCCAGCGTCGGCATGATGTCCATATTCGAGAACAACCGCGGCAGATTCCGCTGCACCTCGCGCAACATGTCGCCATGCCCGTTCCCCATGCTGCAGGAGTTGGGCCAGATCTGGAAGAGGTAGTAGTGCCGGATATTCGGGAAATCCTGCTTCCAGGCCGCCGCCATGTCCAGAAAGTACGGTGTGTAAGACTCCCATCCATAACCGCCCGCGGGGCCATCCGAGCCCTGATCGCTCTCGCCCTGGTGCCAGAGCACGGCACGGATACCATGCGTCAACCGGGCCTGCTCCACCCGCCATAACATCCGCCCGTAGATTGTGGCCAGGTCGGCGTGGTTGGTCGCGCAGCGCTCGTGCTGGTCAATCCGGGTGCCGCCGACCGCGCCATTGATGACGAAGATCGGGATCTGCTGGCTCTTCACCAGGCGCTTGGCGAGCTCCATGCCCCAGTAGCCCAGCTCGGCCTTCTCGCCCTTTTGCGCCTTCCAGACCGGGAAGCACCACCGATTCACCCGCGCCCCTTGCGGCTCGCCGTCCGGGCTGCCGTAACTGCGGATCCATTCGCTGGTGTCCGGCGGGGACTGTTCCCCGGTATCGGTGGCCAGCGCGTTGGACTGCCCGTCAATCAGGTAGGCATCGCCGCACACCAGGTTGGTCACGGTCTGCATCACTGTCTCACGGCCGCCCGTTTTCGTCCCGAACTCCACCTTGTATTTGATCAGCCCCGGCTTGAGCTGGACCGTGAACGCATAGGCCTTGCCCGCCCGGGGTTTCTGGCTTTCGGTCTTGAGGAGTTTGTCGTCCGCATAAACTTTCAGGAAGACCGCCTCGGCCGCGTTGGACAACGTCCCGTTGTAATACAGCGTGCCCCCGTTCTTGTCGTCGCGGGCATAGAACTGGCCGTCCTCCGGCTGTTCGTCCTTGCCGGGCGTTCGCTCGACCCAGGGATCGCGCTTCGGCTCGGTCACCAGGATCGTCGTCGCCGCGGACACCGCGGCGCCGCCGTTGTCGAGCGCCAAGCTGACGGTGAGCGGGCCGGAAAATTGCGACCGCTGGAGGATCAGCCGGTCGGGCGCGATGTCCTTGATCACCGCGCCGCCGGAGATGGTCCAGCGGTAATGCAAGTCGCCCGCGTCCTTGGCCTGCATGGCGGCAAGATTTTTAATCACCGGTACTACTGTCGTAGTACGCCGGCCGTCCCACTGCGCCGGCGCACTGAGGGTGAAGATCGGCTCGGGGATCGTATCCTTGACCGTCACGGGGATGTCCTTGACCTTGACCTCGCCGGCGTACACGGCCTTGAATTGCAGCGCATAGGAGGTATCGGCCGTCACACGGCCGGCCGCGAGGGTGTACGCATACCGGTCCACGGCCACGACGGACTCCCGGCCATCCCGCTTGAGAATCCAATACACCTTTTGGGCGCCACCGGCCTGGGCGGTGACTGTCACGCTCTGCCCCTCGTCCACCTTGATCTCCGCCGGCGCAACCGCGAAGGCCTGGCCCGGCCGCGCCAGGGTGCCGACCAGCGTCTGCAGGGGCTTCTGGTTCTCATACTCCAGCTTGACCCAGTCGGCGGAGCGGACCACCTTGGAGACCCGCACCTCGTCAATATCGCCCAGAAAGCGATAATCGCTGTACCAGCCGCCGACGTACATCCGCGCCGGACTCTTGATTGCCAGCGGGGCGCCGGCAGCCGTCGAGACCCCATCGAGCTGGCCATTCACATACACCCGCGAATCCCTCTGCCGGTAGGTATGCACCACGTGGACCCACTGCCCCATCGGGAGCGAACGGCCGCCCGCCACGTCCGCCCCCGAGAAGTAGCACTCGATTTGAATGTGCGGCGGACTGGCGACCCGCATGGTCATCTTGCCCTGCCCGTGCTCGTTGCCCCACGCCAGGGCGATGGCATTCGGCGCCTCGGCCCGCATCCAGGCCTCGGACGTGTGGTCGCTGGCGCCGGTCGGGAAGGTCGTGATGTTTTCCCCGCAGTTGATGCCCCGGCCGGGGACAAAATGCCGGCCCGGTCCGATCATGCCGACGGCGGCCGTCGTGTCGTTGTTGGTGGGCGTGAGCGCGCCGACGGCGTCCTTGACCGGATCCACCGGATCGCTCAGATGCATGACGCAGCGGTAGCCATTCGCCTCATTGAACACCGCCTTCCCGCTCGACTCGCTGACCGCATCGGCCTTGCCCCAGTGCAATTTGATTTCCTGGCGCGCATTGCCCTTGATCGTCGGAATGCGCACCCAGATGCTGGCTGTGCCCTGCGTCGCATTCCAGTCCTCGATTTCGTACGCCAACGGCTGGCCCGCGGCCGAAAAGCGGAGGTCCGCGCCATTGGGTTGCGCCTGGCTGACATCGAACGTCGCCTTGTTCAGCCGCACCAGCAGCGGGAAGTTTTCTTCCGCCGCCGTCGCCGGCAGATCGGCCCCGTCGGGCGTGGTGATGATCCAGAGTGCGCCGGCATGCTGCCAACCCTCGTATTGGGCTGGGGCCGTCGTCGCCAATGCCAGGAGCAGGCAGAAGCCGAGCAGATGCTGTTTGATCATGATATTAACCTTTCGCTGGTTGCCGCGTTGCGTTGCGAGTCTTTATAGCCGCCGCCATGCCCGCCGTCCACGTTATTCCCGCGAGCGCCTGCTTCAGTTCGTCGGCACGAGGAGAGGACAGCATTGACAGGATGAACAGGAAGGACAGGATGGGCGGAGGAACTTTGCAAAATCCCATAAGGCCTTTCCCCGCCTGCCAGCCTGTAGGCCGGGTCTCGGACCCGGCGGCTGCGGCCGGAGCGCGGGGCAGGGATGCCCCGCCCACAAGGAAGCCCACCCTCACCCTACAGACGGACGCCGGCCACCCACGCCTCTCGGCCATTTTCCCCAATAACCACAGAAATGCAGTGGTGCGAATCGCGTCTCGTCCCGCATCAAAAGCTTGACGGGCCGGCAACCCCGGCCATAATCCCGCCATGATGATTTTGGGCAGAAGAGTGACGCATTCGGGGGCACTCTCCCGCTTGAGGCATAGCATGTTTCCTGTAATATTTTGCTTACCCTCAAATCGTCGTCGTAACTCACATATTTCCAAGGGGCGGCTTGAGGCATAGCATGCTTTGGCGGACTGAGCACCGCAATATTTCTGAGGGCTAATACACTGTTCGGCACGGAGATAAATGAAGGAAATTGATCTGACAATCCATCTGGACGAAATCGATGTGGCTGCTCTCCTTGCGTTCTGGCGCTGGCTGGTTCCGGAGGATTACAGGCCTATCCAGATGAACAAATTCGGCGACTGGTTCTTCGTCGCCTCGGATGGACAGGTCATTATGTTGGACCTACTTGAGGGTGATCTGACGCCGATTGCAGGAACAATACAGGAATTTGACCAGAGGAAGAACCTGCCGAATCAACATAACGACTGGTTTCTCGACGGCTTTGTTTTCCGGTGTGAGTCCGAGGGTCTCATTCTGTCAAAAGGACAGTGCTATGGATGGCAGGTTCACCCAATAATAGGAGGGGAAATGAAGTTCGAAAACATTCAAGTCTTCGACTTGTCTGTTTATCAATCTCTCATGAGTCAACTCCTCCCGCAATGGAAGCGGCTTAAACCCGGAGACCCAATACCTGAAATCAAAATCGTAGAGGAGCCGAACAACTGACGCCACCGTATTTGTCAACCCGCTGCGCGGTTTGCCAAACCGGTGCGTCAGAGCGTTGCCCCTTTGCTGCCGGCCGGCGGATCATTTCTTTGCGGGTTCGATGGGGACCTCAAAGAACGTGAGTGCGGCGATGCCGTTCTGCCCGTACAGGAGGTTCTTCGGGTCCCACTTCTTGTCCACGAGGTAGGTGATCGTCCGGGCGGCCGCAGGGGCCGCCAGCTTGAGCTTGACCACGTTGCCGGACGCTGAGCCCGCGGTCACCATGCCTTCGTTCCCGTCCGGATAAAACTGGCTGATCAGGGCGTCGTTCCACGCCATCGGCTGGTCAAACTCCAACGCCAGCTCATCCAGTTTGTCGCTCGTGTAATAGGCCTGCCGCAGGTCCGGGGCCGTGACCACCTTCCCGGGCGCCTTCCCATAGTTGTACTGCTCCACCACCGGAAGCAACTGGCGAGCCAGTTCGGCGTAGCCGGTGGGCGGGAAATGGCACCAGCCTTCCGGCTTGACGCCCAGCGTGGACATGATGCTCATGTTGGAGAAGTGCCGCGGCAGGAGCCGCTGTACCTCGCGCAGCTTGTCGCTGTGCCGGTTGCCGCCAATGGAGCAAGAGTTCGGCCAGATCTGGAAAATATAATAATGCTGGATATTGGGATAATCCTGCTTCCACGCGGCCGTCATGGCCAGGAAGTGCTGCTCGTGCGATTCCCAGCCATACCCGCCGGTCTCGCCCCAATTGCTCTGGTTGCACTCGCCCTGGTGCCAGAAGGCGCCGCGAATGCCGTGGGTCAGCCCGGCCTGCGCGATCCGGTTGAGCAGGCGTCCGTAAATCGACGCCTTATCCAGGGAGTTCGTCGGGTTGCGCTGATGCGCCTCGATCAGCGTGCCGCCGACGGCGCCGTTCATGATGCAGATCGGGACCTTCTCGCTGTCCACCAGCAGCAGGGCCAGATCCATGCCCCAGCAACCAATCTGCCAATGCCCGCCCTGGCGCCGGACGGCGTTGCCCCAGCCGCTGTTGATGTCGCCCTCGTTGTCGCCGAAGCTGCGGATCCACTCGCTCGTGTCGGTGTGTTCGCCGGGCCCCCAATCCACCGCCAGCGCGTTGGATTGTCCGTTGATCAGGTAGGCATCGCCGCACACCAGGTTGGTCACCGTATTCAAAACCAGCTCCGTGTCACCGTTCTTGGAACCGAACTCCACCTTGTACTTGATGAGGCCGGGCTTGAGTCGGACGGAGAACGCGTAGGATTTTTCCGCGGTGGGTGTCTGCATTTCGGTTTTGATGAGCTTTTCGTCGGCATAGACTTTCAGGAAGACCGCGTCGGCCGCGTTGGACAAGGTCCCGTTGTAATACAGCGTGCCCTCGTTTTTGTCGTCACGGGCATAAAACTGATTGTTGACGGGTTTCTCGTCCTTCCCCGGGGCGCGCTGCACCCATACATCTTTCGCGGGTTCCTTGACCGCGATCTGCACCGTCTGTATGACCGGCTGGCCGCCGTTGCTCACCGCCACCGTCACGAGCAACTTGCCGTTGTTGCGCGCGCGCTTGAGGATCAGTTTGCCGGGCGTCACCTCTTTGACCTCGACGATGGTCGGTACGGTCCAATCGTATTTCAGCTCGCTGGCCTGCTTCGCCTGCATCGCTTTCAAATTGGAAATCTGCGGCACCACTTCGATGGTCTCCCGGCCATCCCACTTCGCCGGCGCCTGCAGGGTGAACACCGGGTCCGGGATGTCTTCCCGGATCATTACGGGGATATCCAGGGTCTTCACCCCGTCGGCATAGACCGCCTTGAACTGGAGGGTGAACGCCTGGTCGCCCGTCACCCGGCCGGCATCGAGGGTGAAATTGAACCGGTCCACCGCGGCCAGCGTTTCCGTTCCGCCGCTTTTGATGATCCAATAGACCTTCTGGGCGCCGCCGGCCCGGGCCTTCACCGTGGTGTTTTTGCCTTCCAGCAGGGATATCTTCTTCTCCGAGACCGAGAAGGCCGAACCCGCCTGCACCAGCGGCCCGACCACGGTCTGCAGGGGCTTCTGATTTTCGTATTGCAGTTTCACCCAGTGGGCGGAACGCGCCCACCGGGAAATCCGCACCTCGTCAATGTTACCGATAAATCCGCCGCCAATGCCCAACGCCACGGGCGTCAGGATATTCATCGTATCCGGCACGGGACTTGGCATGTCGCGCTGACCATTTATGTAGATCTGGCCATGCTGGCCATTGTAAGCGTAAACAACATTAACCCACTCCAACCTCGGGATCACACTTGTGGCGTGAATGCCTGCCGTGCCGCCTTCTACACCAATATGGGATGGCGTGCTGAGCAGCCGCACATTCACGGCGCCATGCTTGCCCCAGCCGACAATAGTGGTATTTAATTTTTCGCCCTTGAACCAGGCCTCGGTCGTATGCGGACTGGAGGCAAAAGGATAGGTGGTGATTCGATCCCCGCAGTTGATCCCCTTGCCGCCGGCAAAGTGCCGGCCCTGGCCGATCATGCCGGCCGCCGGTACGGTATCCAGATCCTTCGACTCAACCGTCCCGGCATCGTCCTTGACCGGATCGTTCATGTGCCAGACGCTGAGATAGCCGTTGGACCGGTTGAAGACCGCCGGCCCGCTGGACTCGCTGGCGGCCGCGGCCTGGCCCCAGTACATTTTCAGTTCCTGCCGCGCGTGGCCCTTGAGCGTCGGCACCCGCACCCAGATGCCGGCCGTCCCGGCCGCCGCATCCCAGCTATCGATCTGATAAGCCAGCGGCGTACCGGAGCCCGTAGCGAAGCGGATATCCTCGCCATGGGCTTGCGCCTCGCCGAAATTGAACCAGTCCTTGTCCAGCCGCACCAGCGCCGGGAAGTTTGCTTCCGCCGCCGTCGCCGGCAGGTTGGCGCCTTCCGGCGTGGTCAGGAGGTAGAGCGAGCCGGAGTGCTGCCAGCCCTTGTACAGGATCGCCGCCGTTTTGCCCGCCCCGGTGGGCGTTGCCGCCGGGAGGGGCGGATAAGCTGTGCTGATCCCGTATTTAGCCGCCAGGTAGGCGCCCACCAATTCTTCTTCCAGGGGCGACAGCATGGCTTCGTAACCGAGGATCTCGGCCACGTCGAAACCGCACGAGGCGAGTCCGTCGTTATTCCCGAGCGCGTAGCTGGCCGCATTCGTGGTGTTATCGTTCACAACGATCTTGAGCACCATGGCCTGGGTGAGGGGCGAACAGTCGAACGCCGGGCCTGGGAGCACCGTCCCGTTCCGGGAAACCGCGACCGGGGATTGGTCGGTCCAGAACCCGGTGTCGTCACCCCAGGTGTTATAGCTTGAACCCCGGCCCTTGAGGCGGCCGAGGATACCGCCGGCGCCGCTCCAGTGCGCGCCAGGCGAACGGATCACGAGATACTGCTCCTTGGCAAAGAAATCTCCGGCCAGGGCCAGCCAGTTGCCCCGGAACAGCGCCATCGGTTTCGAACCGAGTTGATTCAACGCCAGCGTTGGCGCGCCACCGCCCGGCGTGCCGTGGTGCGCATGGCCCGAGAGATCATTCCAGGTTTGGATAACGCCGCCGGTGCCGGTGGTGACGCCGACAGCCGCATCGTACCAGCAGACCAAGCCGTTGGTTACGGATAGCACCGGCGTGGATGGCAGCATCGCCGGCGCGGCCGGTGGCGTTACGACCAGCGGCTTGGCCGGAGTAATGGCTGCCGTCGCATTCGTGGGGACGGCATACGTCGTGCTGATTCCATATTTGGTTGCCAGGTAAACGCCGACTGCGGCTTCTTCATTGGTTGATAACGGACTGGCGTAACCAATGATCTCGGCCACATCAAAATCGCACGAGGCCGAATCGGCCATCCCGATCTGGTAGGTATTCCTGCTCATGTCGCCATTGTTCACGTCAATCTTGAGCACCATGTATTCGGTGATGGACGCCAGCTCGAACGGCTGATCATGGAGCTTTTTCCCATTCCTGGAAACAGCGACCGGGTACTGGTCCCCCCAGAACGCGGCAGATCCTCTGCCCAGCCGGTAGCTGGAGCTCCGCGCCCAGCGGCGGCCGAGGAAACAGCCGTCGCTGTTCCATTTATCATTTGGCGAGCGCACCACGACGTATTGCTGCTCCACGAAAAACGGCCCGTCCAGATTGAATCCGCAAGCGCCGGCGGAGGTTCGGAACTGCACCGCTGGTTTCGCATTGATCTGGTTCGCCGCCAGGACCGGCGCACCGGCAACACGCGTTGCGCAATGATCGTTGCCCGACAAGTCATTCCAGGTCTGCACCACCCCGTTGGTATTGGTGGTAACGCCAACCGCGGCATCGTACCAGCAGACCAATCCGTTGGTTACCGGCAGACCCGCCGGAGCGGCCTGACCTGGCGCCAAGCTCACGAGCGCTACCGCCGCGGCCGCAACCATCATCATCACAAACCGTTGCATAATTAATTTCCTTGTAACTGACCGACAGGAAGAAGTCAGAAGTCAGACAACTGACCCGCCTACGCCGGGCTCCGGCGGGCAAGCCACTGACTTCTTTCTTCCACCTTCAGCCTACAGCCTTCAGTCTTCAGCCTTCTTAATCGGCACATCGCAGAACGTGAGCGCGGCGATGCCGTTGGCGCCGAAGATCAGACTCGCCGGCTTCCCGTCCCAGTCCCGCCCGAAAATATAGCCAATCTCCTTCGCGTTCGATGGGGCCATTAGCTTGAGCCGGATGACGTTGCCATCGGCCGTGCCCACACTGATCGGAGCCTGCGCCTCATCGAGATAAAGATCCTTCTTCATCTCGTCCTTCCAGGTCATCGGCTGGCCAAAGTCCAGGGCGATTTCATCCTTGGCCGCACTGGTGAACCAAGCGCGCTTCAGGCTGGGCGCGGTGACCGGTTGTTGCGGCTTGAACCCGTAGATGTCCTGCTCGACCAGCGGACTCATGAACATCGCAAACGCCGCATAGCCGTCCATGTCGAAATGGCACGACCCGCGACCAGCGTGCGGGCCGGCGATGCCGATGGTGGACATGACCCGCAGGTTGGAAAAGAGCGCGGGCAGGGTTCGCTGCGCCTCGCGAATGCCGTCGTCTTTGGGGCCCATGCTGCAGGGCAGCGGCCAGACCTGGAACACGTAGTAATGCCGGAGGTTCGGGTAATCCGTTTTCCAGGCCGCCGCCATGTCAATGAAGTATTGCTGGTACGATTTGTAATTCCAATCGCCGGTGGGCGCGCCCGCGCCGCTGTCGTTTTCGCCCTGGTGCCAGAAGACGCCGCGGATGCCGTGCGTCAGCTTGGCTCCCGTCACGCGCGTCAGCAGGCCGCCGTAAATCTTGTAGGGGTTGTGGTAGAACTCGCCGCTCGTGTCAAAGTGATTGGTGGGATTGGGCTGGTGATGCCAGATCGGGGTGCCGCCGTACGCGCCATTGATGATGCACAGAGGTATTCGATACTTCTCCACCAGGTTCGAGGCAAGCACCATGCCCCAGGCGCCGATCTGGTGGCAGCCATAATTCGGTCGGCCCCAGATATGCGTGCGGACGGCGTTGCCCCAATCGCCGCGGGTGGTGCCTTCAAGCTGATTGCCATAGCTGCGGATCCAGTCGTTGAGGGGGGTGACCGGGTCTTCCGACGGGCCATTGTTCGGGCCGGTGGCTTCGGCATTGGACTGTCCGTCAATGAGGTACGCGTCGCCGCAGACCAGATTGGTCACCGTACGCACCACGGTCTCGGCGCCGCCCGCCTTGGTGCCGAACTCCACCTTGTACTTGATGAGCCCCGCCTTCAGCTTGGCCGTGAAAGCATAAGAACTGTCCGCCTTGGGTTGCTGGCTATCGGTTTTGACCAGCTTGTCGTCGGCATAGAGCTTCAGGAAGACCGAGTCGGCCAAATCTTTTAGGGTGCCGTTGTAATACAATGTGCCCTCGTTCTTGTCGTCGCGGGCGTAGAACTGGTTGTCCTCGGGCTGCTCGTCCTTGCCCGGCGTCCGCTGGATCCAGGGATCGCTCTTCGGCTCGGTCACCAGAATCGGCGCCGCGGCGGCCACGTCCGCGCCGCCGTTGTTGAGCGCCAGCCTGACGGTGAGCGGGCCGGTGTATTGCGACCGTTTGAGGATCAGCTTGTCGGGTGCGACCTCCTTGATCACGGCCCCGCCGGCTACGGTCCATTGGTACTGCAATGCGCCCGCGCCCTTGGCCTGCATGGCGGCGCGGTTGCTGATCACGGGCACCACCTCGATTGTCTCCCGCCCATTCCACTTCGCGGGCGCTTTCAGCGTAAATATCGGCTCGGGGATCGTCTCCTTGACCGTCACAGGGATGTCCTTGGTCTTCACCTCGTTGGCCAACACCGCTTTGAACTGCAGCACATACGAGGTATCGGCCACCACCCGGCCGGCTTCCAGGGTGTAGGCAAGCTGGTCCACGGCGGCGAGGGTTTCCGCGCCATCCCGTTTGATGATCCAATACACCTTCTGGGCGCCACCGGCCTGCGCGGTGACCGTTGCGCTTTGGCCCTCGTCCACCTTGAGCTGCGCCGGCGCAACCGCAAAGGCGGTGCCCGGCGGCACCAGGGAACCGACCAGGGTCTGCTGGGGCTTCTGGTTCTCATACTCCAGCTTGAACCAGTCGGCCGACCGGGCGACCCGCGAGACCCGCACTTCGTCCAGATCGCCGGCAAACTGGTAGCTGCCCCGCAACCCGCCGAGCGTCATGCCGATGTCGTTCATCAGCGACATTGCGGCCTTGTGATAATTACTGCCCTCGAGCCGTCCGTTCACAAAGATCTGGCTGGTCCCGTTCGAGTAGGTGGCAGCCACGTGATACCATCGGCCCACGACCGGCGTGACCTTGGCGCCCACCCCGCCCGGACCGTCGGACCACCAAGTAAGGCTCGGCGGTGATCCAAAATTGATCACCACTTCGTTGCCATCGCTGGTCTTGCCGTTGAAGCGCGTGGCATACCGGCCCCAGCCGAAGACCGCCGCGCCGGCGGCTTCGGCCCGGAACCACGCCTCCGAGGAGAAGGCGGCATCGCTGAAAGGATAGCTCGTGATGTGGTCGCCGCCATTGATGCCCTTGCCCGCGGTAAAATGCCGTCCCTGCCCGATCATACCGGCGGTCGCCGTTGTCCCCGCGTCAACGGGCGTGATGGAACCGGCTTCATCCTTCAGTGCTTCGTCCAGGTGCAGGACAGTCGCGTAGCCGTTGTCGGCATTGAAGACGGCGGAGCCGTTGGATTCGCTGGCGGCATCGGCCTTGCCCCAGTGCAGTTGGATGGCCTGGCGCACATTGCCCGTGATCACCGGGATCTTCACCCAGATGCTGGCGACGCCCCGCGCGGCATCCCATTCCTCGATCTGATAGGCGAGCGGCTGGCCCGCGCCGTCGGAGAAGCGGATATCCTCGCCGTGGGGCTGCGCCTGGCTGAAATCGAAATTCGCCTTGCTCAGCCGCACCAGCAGCGGAAAGTTGGTTTCCGCCGCCGTGGCCGGCAGGTCCGCCCCCTCGGGCGTGGTGAGAATCGTCAGCGTGCCGGCATGCTGCCAGCCCGCGTATTGCGCCGGTGCCGCCTGGAGCGCCGTCAGGAAAAAGAAAACGCCGATCAGGAACTGCTTGGTCATGGCCTGAACCTTTCTCTGGGTACCGCGGTGAACGGTCCTTATAACCGCCGCCCCTGCCGCCGTCGATGTTAATCCCGAGCGGTGTTAATCCCGAGCGGCGGAGGCAGGGGCTTCTGCTCTTGTGGGCGGGACCTCCCGGTCCCGCGAAATTAACCCCAAGCTGCCGAACGCGGAACCAGGCCTCCTGCGGAGATGCCCTCAGCAGCAGGTCCGCAAACCGACGGCGATGCCATCCAAGTAGGGCGAGGCCTCTGGCCGAGCCGCCTCTTCCTATGAAAGGAACAATGTCCGGCCGTCCGCTCGCTTGCCTGGCCGATTGCTAAATTATAAGGACGGACCTCTTTGGCCCCGCGGTGGGCTGCATCAGCGTTGAGGCTGAGGCCTGCCATCAAATCCCCGAGCCTTGCCGGAATACCTGTTCAGGGCCCTGACAAGCTCTGCAGGCGAGAGCTGCTGAACAGTGCCGTCGGCCAAGAGCACAAGCGCCACGCTGTGTGTTGACGGCGGGAGAAACGCCACCACCGTGGATGGCGTGGCTGCGGTGGTGGTTCCCTGAATGTAAACATAGTCTGTCCACGCCATCACGTTCGACATCGCACCAGCCCCACCCCTATTTTGTGATGTAACGAATAATTTGGTGCCGTCTTCTGCAAGGTACGGAGCGAGTTGATTCCAGTCATCCGGAAAGCGGCCGCCATGATCTTCCGCGAATAAAGCGCACAATCCGCCGATTGTATGGAGATTGCTGATGTCGCGTTTAAGGTGGGTGTATACGCAAACTCCACGCACATTCGGCAATATAAAGATGGCCATAACCAGAATAAACGAGAACGCGAGGGCGATGAGTAACTTTTTCATGTCCTATTGTCCCAACCACCCGGTGCGCCAACCATGCGATCAAACATGGTTCTGTCGTCAATCGTTCTGTCCATAGCAGCGGCCTGACTGCCAGCCGTTACGGACAAGACAGGCCAGAATCATTTGATTGTGAATCAAACCATGGGTTCACGATTGGACATCAGACATTCCGATGCTGCACCCATCGCCCCATGTCGCGCATATGACGCTTCAGCTTAACTATCAGCCCGCTTTCTTCTCGTGCCCATAGTCTGCCCGATCTTCGGCAACGCACCGCGCGTCTGCTTTTTCAACCGGCACGCCGATCTCGTAGAGGAAGTCCGGCGACATGTCGGCGCCGTTTTCCCAAACGACCGTGTCCAGGTCTTCGTTGAGATGCGCGGTTCGGAATCGCCGGAGATCCTTCAACGGCTCAAACATTTCGCCGTCCAAGCAATGCTCCAGGTCAACGATACGAAGACTACCATCCTCAAACGAGAGGCGCAGGCGGTAGCCGCCTTCGTACTCCACACCGCAAATCCAGTGCATCGTGGTTCTCCTACTCCAGGGGCGCTATCTCCCGAAGGGGTTTCTTGGCCGTCGCCAGTTTCCAGTTCTCACTCGCTCAGCACCTGTAGTTCCTGGAAGGCCGTGTTTTCGGCGTTCTCCTGCGTGACCGGGGAGACCACCCAGACCAGCCAACGATAACGGCCCAGCGGCTGGCCGTTGCTGCCGCGGATGCTGGTGGCCTCGAAGTCGGTCGGCATGCCCTGGCTGGTATCGACGGAAATAAGCGGTGTGAAGATTTTGATATCGGCCACCTTCCAGCCCGGATCGGCGGCGGCGCTGCTGCCGTAGAGCACGAAGTTCTGCCGGGCTCGCGCCCCGAGGGCCGAGAACGTATTGACCCGGGCGATGTTTTTCACCGCGGCCAGATCAAGCTTGTACATGCCACCCTCCACCCCGTTGGCAAAGATCGGGCCGTAGCTGCTGGCGACTTTGCCATCGGTGAGCGACTCGATCGGATCGTTGTTGGTCTCCGCGCCGCCGGCGGAGACTTGCGCCGGCAGCACGGCCGACGCCGGCGCCAGGGACACCGTCTCGAAGGCGGGCGTCCGGGACGTCTCGGTGACCACATACGCATAGTCGCTCACCTCCACCGTGGCCTGATGCTGCTTGCGTATGATCGCGAGGGTCAGCTTTTTGCCGGCCGCCTTGTCGCGCAGCTTCTGCAAGTCCGCCACTGTCTTGACCGGCTGACCGTTGCACGTGCGCAGCACGTCGTCCTTCTGGAGTCCGGCTTTGGCCGCCGGGCTGGCGGCGGGGACGTCCAGCAGCAGGATCCCGGTTTCATCCGGCAAGCCATACGCCGAGCGGTCACCTAGGCCGGCGATGTCGCGCATCGGGGCCTGCAGGACGAAACTCACCCGCTGGGCGGGCGGCTTCTTTCTGGCGGGTCGTCCGGCGTGCCCGCTTTGGGATATGGCCGGGGCACGGGCGATGGCCTTCAGCTCGGGTTTCTGCACGCCGAACTGGTCCATGGGGAAATTCACAAACCCCAGCTTCAGCGCCGGCGAACCCTCTTTCACGCGGAAGTCCCCGCTGGCGGGGTCAACAAACATTGCATCGGCGACGAGCGAGTGCTCGTCGCGCCGGGATTGTTCGGCCAGTTTCGCGGCGGGTTGCGGGTCATGCACGCCCTCGGCATGCACGAGGTTGTAATCAACCTCCCTGCCCCACGGCGTGTCCGGCATGCCGCCGGCCGGCAGGTAGTGGTCGGTGAACATGATGTTGCGGCGGACGATGTCCTCGCTATGCTTGTACCAGCAATGGGGATGAAAGCCGTTGATGATGATGTTGTTTTCCACCACGCGGTAGAAACCCTCGCGATTCTTCAGTCCGCCATTCAAGCAGAGGTTGTTGTAAATGTGAAAATTACTGGAGCCGTCGTCCAGATCGACGTCCCAGCCGTGATCGCAACGCCAGCGGTTGTTGCGCAGGATGGTGGGCTTGACCGCATCCAGCAGCACGATGTCCTTGTTGGTCGCCCACGACTGGTCGTTGTTCAAGTCCAGGCCGCCCAAGCCCCAAAAACGATCGCGGCCCCAGGAGTTGAACGAGCCGTGGTCGCCGGTTTCCTTCACGGTGTCGAAGATGTCGCAGAACTCGATCACGTGCCCGCCCCAGCAGCCGTCGCCGATGTTGATGCCGGCGCGCGGCACGTCGTAGAGCGAGCAGTGCCGGACGGTGATGCCCTGCGCCAGTTCGATCTGCACCGGCGCCGTCTGCTTTTCGACGCGGCCCGTGAGATAGATCAGGCAGTCGTCCACCAGGCAGTCGGCTGGGTAGTTGTCGGTCTTGGGACCGGGCGTGCGATCGAGCGTCGCCAGGTTCTGGGAATGATCGTTCCAGTCGCGCGGCACCCGGGCCGCATCGCGGTCGCCGACGAACGCCACGCCGTTGGCGCCGGCCCGGGCAATGTGGCAGCCGCGCACCGTCATCCGGCGGTTGTAATGATTCACGAAGACGGCGTTGCCGCCGACCTGGTCGAGGAAGCAGTCCTCCAGCAGGCAATCTTCCGTGCCGGTGTAGAAGAGCGCGCCGCCGCGATAGGTGGTCCAGTCGCTGCGCACCAGCGGCTCCTTATTCTCCATGAAAGTCCGGGCGGCGTGGCGGAAGGTCAGCCCCTTGAGGGCGAGAAAGCGGACCGGCGCCTGCGCGGTGCCGCGGAATTCGATCAGATGCTTCAACCGGACCGCTTCGATGGTCGCCTGGGCCAAGTCAACGCCTGACGGCGGACAGAAATAGAGGCTGTTTTCCTTGGCATCCAGGAACCATTCGCCCATGGCATCGAGTTCCTCGAAGATGTTTTCCACCATCCGGAATTGCTGGTGCATGCCCATCGGCCGGTTGTTCTGCCAGCCGCCCTCGTAGGTGAGCTGGTTGTCCGGCCCCTTGCCGGTGATGACGTAGTGCATGCCGCCCCACTCGGCGGCATGCAGGGCATGGATGAAGCCGCCGCGCGGATCGGCCCACCGGGCCGCGCGTTGCGGGCTGATGGCGTCCGGAGCATAGCCATTGAAGTGCCGCTCGTTCGGGTCGAAGTTCGGATACCGTGCCAGCGGCTGCAGCTCGCCGTTGACGAACAGTTGATCGGTGGTGAAGCCCGCGGGCACCTTGGCCTGCAGGATGCCGTCCTTGTAGGGCGTCCACGTGAGGTTCGTCAGACGGACGCCCCCGCTGAGCACCGCCGGCTCTTGTTGATAAGCCTGATACACGACCGGGGCGGCCTTGGTGCCGGAATCCGCGGCCGTGAAGACCAGGGTTTCGGGCAAGTAGTAGGTCCCCGCCCGCAGCAGGACCGCCACGGGTTCGCGCCCCGCCGCCTTCCGCGCCGCTTGTTGCGCCCGCTGGAGCGTCGCGAAGGGCTTCGCCAGCGTGCCGGGATTCGTATCGCTCCCGGTTGGCGCAACATAGCAGGTTCCAGCCGGTGCGGTTGAACGCCCCGCCAGCACCGCCGGCACGACCAGCAACAGGATTCTCATCAACGGCATCGTTTTCATGCTTACTCCTTTTGTGTTTTTTAAGGTTTACTCATGTCCACAATGTCCTTGGCCCGGCTGCGTGGTGTCACCTTCAGGTCCGCGATCCGGCCGTTGCGATACCGGCCTTCCACCATCGTCTGCTGCGGCGCGTGGAGTTTGAAGTCTACTTCCCATTCTGGAGGCCATGCGGGCAGCAGGAACAGGCGATCGCCATCATGCTGCAGCAACATGAACTGCAGCGTGGTGAGGATGTTGTTGCCATGATCCTGGTCGGGGATCCAATCGAAGTTCGGCCCCCACATGACGGGGAAGCGATACGCGCCGTTGATCTGCGTGGCGCGCGCCGTGACCTGCCGGCCCGCCTCGTCGCCCAGGCCGAGACACGCGGCCTGGATGCTGTCCTGGCACCAGCCGTGATTGTGGCGGTTATTCCGCGCCGCGTACGTGTCGCGGGCCAGGGCCAGGTCGGCGCGGCCGACGCCAAAGACCCGGTAGGGAAACACGGCGTACAGCTCCGGATTTTCCGAGTTCGCGCAACTGGAGAAGGTCTCGGCGGGCTGGAGCAACCGCCGGCCGTTGACCTCGCGCACGGGAATCGGCGGCAGTTCGCCCAGCAGGCGCTCCCAGCGCTGCCGCTGCGTCGCGGTCGTCACCGCCGCGGGCAGGGCCAACAGGCGCGGCAGCAGGAACCGCAGCCCGGCGATTTCCGGCATGGGATTGACGGCGACGTGCCAGGTCTCGAGCGACTGTGCGGGATCGAAAACGATCTTCCCGTTCGCGTCGCGCTTCTGCCAGTATTGATCGAGGAAGGCAATCAGCGGATCGGCCAGCGGCACCAGCGTCGTGCGCGCAAAATCCTGGTCCTGCGTGAAGTCGTAGCGGTCCAGCATCACGGCGATCAGTTCGAGGCTGCCGTTCCAGTAGCGTTTGATGTAACCGTTGGCCGGCTCCGGCGCGGTGTTACCCCAGCCGTAATCGCCGTTGTTCGGCAGGCCCCAGAAGTACATCGTCTCCGGGAACACCGCGGCATGCGCGAACTTGTAATAGGTCTGCACGCGCGCCACGCCCAGCGGCAGGGCATCGAGATACATGCGGAACCACGGCTGCAGGATGTCGAAATCGCCCGTCGCGAGCATCGGCCAGTACGCCAGCCGCGTGTTCTGGAACCAGTAGTTGCCGCCCCACTGCCGCCAGTCGGGATCGCCGTCCGGCGTCTCCGGCGACGCGCCGGAATGGTTCTCGACCGTGAAGATCGAGCCGTTGAACTTGATCGGCGACCCGCCGCGGCCGGAACAGGCGTTCATGAAGCGCTGCAAAACATAGCCGCGCGTGAGGATGTCGGCGGGTGCGCCGTCCCGTTCTTCCTTCACGAGTTGGCCGTTGAGATAGATGCGCCGCACACCCGTGTTGGCATCCGCGGTGGCGGCGACATGCTGCCAAACGTCGGGCTTGAGGCCGGCGGGGTGGACCATGGTATGGTCGCCCACAATCCAACGCAGCGACAGGCCGGGATGCGTGTCGAAGGTGAGGCCGTCAGCCCGGCCGGCCGTGCCCTTGTCGAGGATCCGGCCCGCTTCGCCCGCGGCCGGCTTGATCCACGCAGCGACGGTGCAGCCGGTCGCCAAGGGCTCTTCGGCGAGTTGCGCTTTCGCCGGTGCTTGCCCGGCGAGTTGCGTAATCTCATCGGCTGACATCGCCCGGCCGATCACACGTGGGCTGGCAACCGTTCCGCCGAACCGGCTCCCGCCTTCGGAGTCGACACCCACGCGCCACGGATGCGCGTTGACCGGCAGCGGGAGCGTTCCGCCGCATTCGACGAAAATCCAACTGCGGTCCCAGAACTCCCGCCACCAGGCCGCGGTGGTCCGCCGCGCCGATTCGACGCCCGGCTTCAAGGCCGTGCGCTCAACGCCGTCCAGATGCTGCAGCCAGGTCTCCGGCGTCACCGCGCGTTCCGCGAGGACGCAGATGGAGAGCCGGTGCCGCTGGGCGGGCGCGGACGACTTCAACGCCAGTGGGCCGTCCGCGACCATGTCTTCGCCGCGCAGGCTTGCGCCGAAGGTGTGGTGCAGGAGCGGATCGGTGAATTTGTCCTGCAGGGTTTCCAGATGCTGGTTGCGCAGGGTGTCCGGATACAGCGAGCGCGTGTTGCGGTGGTACCAGACCACGCGCGGCGCGGCCGACGTCACCACCACGTCCGGCAGCACGACGGGCTTGAACGGCTGCGCGCTCAAGCCGCCGCCGGAGTGGCTGTCGTCCTGATCACCCAAGGGGCGCTCGCGCCGCCGCCAGAGTTCCACCGTGGCACGACAATGCACCGGCGCCGCGGCTTCCGCCTCCACGCGCACCACCGGCTGATCCGCGTCCACCCACAAGCGGATTCTGAATTCTGAATTCGGGATTCGGGATTCTATCTGGATGACGCCCTCGCGGAGTTTCAGTTCCTGCCGGAAGCCGTTCGTGGTCGCCAGCGGCGGATCGAATTGCACCCGGACCCGGCCGATCTTGCACAAGCGATCATTCTCATCCCACGCGTCGGTCTTGCTGATGTAGAAGATCAGGTCGCCGGACGGCTCCACCCAGGCGTTCACCCCGATGTCGCCATTGCCCAGCGGCATCGAGCCATGCGCGTCCTGGCTGGGCGAGTCCCAGACGACGTCGTAACGGTCGAGATTCGCCAGCGGATCGGCCACCGGCGCAGCGGCCAGGGCTTGACCGCAGCCCAAAGCCGCCAAGCCCAGAAGCAGCGCCTTGCTCATCATTCTACTCCTATCGTTACAGGCATAAGGGTTCAGGGTTCGGGGTTCAGGCAAAAGAGCTGGGGGTTCAGGACCGCGCTTCCGGTCTTTTATCTCCGGTTCCATCTTTCTACTGTCTCCTATCTTCAGCTTCAGGTTTCAGGTTTCCAGTTTCAGGTTTTTCTTCCCGCCTCTTTCCTGAGCCCCGAACCCTGAACCCTTTCCGCCGCTCTGCTCACCGGCTCCCGCCCGGCGCGCCAGCGATGCTGCGCAGGGACGGCTGGTTCGTGGCCGCCTCGATGCATTTGATCGCATCCTCGACGGCCGCGATCTTCTGCCGCTTGCAATCTTCGGGGAATTGCTCGTTCCGGCAGTAGGTCAGCAATTCCTGGAGCTCCGGCAGCGTGGGCTTGGCCGCGGCGCCGTAGGATTTCAGCACCGCGAGAATCTCGCCCATCCGGCCCTCGCTGCCCCAGGCGGTCTGGTGCCGCGCGTAGTCCACGGCCACCTGGATGCCATCCTGGATGCGATGCTGAGCCAGCAGGTTCAGGCCAACCTTGCGGATTTCGTTCCCGAACATCTCGCCGCTGAGCGCCTGCACCTTGACGGCCTGCACGATATCGGGCCACAAGGTTTCCAGTTCCTCCGTGCTGAGTCTCGTCAATGTCGTGCGCAGCATCATCCGGCACAAGCCGTCGTCAATCGCCAGCACCCGCCGGATCGCGGCATAGAGCAGCGGCCGGTCCACCCCCTCCAGCGAGTCCGCCAGCAGGCCGTTGCGCCGCGGCAGGTTGTCCACGTAATCGGCCTTGAACAGCCCGAAGGCGATGTACCGGCTCAACGTGCCGCGCGGATCGTGCTTCGGATCGGTCGCGATGACCAGCTTCAGCAGCTCCGGCACCGCCTTGCGCGCCGGCTGCCCGATGCCGGTCAGCGCGAAAGCCGCGCGGATCTTGAGCCACAGGTCCGGATGGGCGAGCTGCTTGATCAGCTCGTCCGTGGCCGGCGCGGCGCGGTCTTCCAGGTATTCCAGCGCCTGGCACGCCCCGTAGCGGGCGTTCAGGTCCCGGCTGCGCAGCATGGTGATCAGTTGCGGGACATGATCCTCCGGCTTCTTGGCCAGCGCCATCGCGGAGCGGTAACGCACGGTCGGGGACCAACTGGCCAACCCTTGCAACAGGGCCGCGCTGTTCTTGGCGTCGTCGCAGTCGTGGTCGCGCCCGTAACGATAGCTCCGGCCGTTTTCCACCACTTCCTGCAAGGCCATGCCGGTCAGCCGGTTCGCCCGGCTGACGCCGCGGCCGGTGATGTAGAGCTTCTGCTGCGGCAACGCGTAGGTCAGGACAAAGAGCCCCGTCATGTCCCAGCCGTAGTTGTCGCGGCTGTTGGTGAAGAATGTGCCGTCCCAGCGCCGCGCCAGGTCGTAAAACCAGCGCTGCTCCCGCAGATGAGCCGCCACCGCCTCCGGGCCCGCGCGGTTGGCGCCCAGCGCGCCCCACAGGAAGCTGAAGTAATTGCCGGTGTGGCCGTTCTCCTTCTCCCCATAGGCAGCCGTGGCCATGCGCGCGAAGAACTGCGCCCCGGTCTGGTCGCCCAGGAGATCGAAGGTCAGGGCGGCGGAGCCGCTCTTGCCATTGTCGTCATGCAGGATGAAGTACGGCGGGTGATCGCCGTAGGGGATCGGGCCTTTGTTGATATAGAAGCCGAAGAAGCGATGGGATTTATCCACCGCCTTCTGCACGACGGGATCGGCGACGCCGCACTTCTGCGCCAGCGCCATGGACATCCAGCAGATCAGACCGGACTGGTTGATGGCGCCGTACCCGCCGAGGCTGCCCAAGGGCACGTCCGTCGGCAGGGACATGCCGTGGCCCCACGTCCCCACGGCCGTCTGTCCCCGGGCGATCTTCGTGGAATATTCCCGGATGGCCGGCAGCACGGCGGCGTCCTGGGTGGCCAGATAATATTCGGTCAGGAACAGGTTGGCATAGCCCCACTCCCAGGCAAACATGCCTTCCTTCAATTCCAGCTTCAGGTCCGCCGGCCCGACCTGGCGGGCAAAGGTTTTGACGGCCGCGAGATAGTCCGGATTACCGCTGGCCAGCAACGCCAGGGCGTTGATCTGGCCCGGAATGTCGTTGCCGAGTCCGCGCTTCAGGATGGCGCGGCACCCCTGCTCGACGATGGTTTTCGCTTTCGCGCATTGGTACGGCGACGTCTCGCTGTAGCTGCCCATCACGGCGAGCCGGAGCACCATGTCCTGCTGCTCGCCGGAGCGCCAGCGCAGCAGCTTCAGGACGCCCAGGTTTTCGGTTTTTTCCGCTTCCGTGATCGCCCGGCCCAGCGCTTCGCGCGCGTCGCCGTCGAACAGCTTCCCGTTGACGCCCACGATCACGTCATCCACGGCCAGCACGCCCGCCGCCGGCGAGCCCGGGGCCACCTCCGTCACCAGGATCTGCCGCGCATCGGCCGTGCTGAAACCCCGGCTGAAAACCCAGCCCCGGGCGCCCGTCGGTCCCAGGGTCCAGTCGGAGTTATTATCCTGCTTGCCGCCCTTGGTCAGGTCCGGCACGTCCGCCGCCGGACCGCGGGCCGCCGCTGCCAGCCACAAAATCGCCATCCCGCACCACGTCGCGAATTGTTTTTGCATCGGTGCTTCCTTTTTGATTTTTTCAATACAACTTCGCCGCCCGCAAGTCACCATAATAACGCCAACCGCGCGGGCTGCTTGTAGCCGCATCCCGCCCGCAGCACCGCCCCCACCAGAGGGGTCAGTCCTAAAAATAACAAATAACTATTGCGTTGTTAATAAGAGTATGCTAAGTATCAAACACCATGGCACGCCAACTTCGAGTGGAGTACCAAGGGGCGATTTACCACGTCACCGTGCGCGGAAACGCTCAAGGCGATATCTTCCTGGACGATCAAGACCGGCGGATCTTCCTTTCCGATTTGGCGAAATGTACCGCAGCGCATGCGGTGCGGGTTTACCTGTACTGCCTGATGACGAACCATTTTCATTTGGTGGTCGAGACGCCGCGGGGGGGCCTGGGCCGCTTCCTGCATCGCCTGTTAACAGCCTATACGGTGTACTTCAACCTGCGGCACCGGCGGCATGGTCATCTGACACAAGGACGGTACGGGGCAAAACTGGTACAAGGCGACACCTACCTGCTGAACTTGAGCCGCTATGTGCACCTGAATCCGGTCAAGGTCAAGGGCGTGGCCGAACAGCCGTTGTCGGACCGACGGCAATACCTGCGGAATTATCGTTGGAGCAGCTACCGCGAATATCTCGGACTGAGCCCGCGGCAGACCTGGATGGCGTATGCGCCGATGGAGTCGCTGATGGATGGTCAAGGGCGGGAACGACGGCAGCGCTACGGTCAGTTTGTGGAGTCAGCCATCGCGGAGGATGACGAAGATTTCAAGGCGGAGATGGCACGCTCGCCACGTTGCCTTGGTGGAGAGAAGTTCCGGAATTGGGTGGCGGAGGTTCATGCCGGGCTGATGAAGGGCCGACAACGGCCAGAAGATATATCGTTTCGCAGGACAAGGAAGGAAGCTACGGCAGAGGACGTTTTCAGGGTCATGGCTCAGATTGCAGGGGTTGACAAGGATGAGCTGAAGAAACGAAGAAGAGCCTGGATATGGCGGAGCCTGGCCGCGCGTTTGCTGTGCGCGCAGGCGGGGCTTACGCGGCGTGCGTGTGCCAAGACCTTGGGATTAAGCAGCGGTGCGGCGGTCAGTTATCATGTACGACAGGCCGATGCTGCGATCGTGAGGGATGGAGCGCTTCGCAAGCTGAACGCAAAGATGGAGCAACGGATCGCTAAGCCATGATGAAATCGATCGTTATTTGTTATTTTTAGGACTGACCCTGACGCTCTGGACCCTGACGCTCTGACGCTGACCGGCCATGCGGGTCATGAACGCGCGGATGCCGTCGTCCAGCTTGTAACCGGCGGGGTTCCACAGGCCCATCCCTTCGTTGAACACGATCCACGAGACAACGCAGGGATGGTTATAGCGGCCGGCGATCAGCGCCCGCAATTCGACGCCGAACTGCGCTGGCGCTCGGCAAAGATGGCCAACGTGGTGGATCCGCCGCCGTCGAGGCTCAGCGCGTCGGTGACGCCGTAGTCGTTCCGCAGCAGCCGCCCCGCTTCCCCCACCGACAGGCCTTCGCTCCGGCCGGGCTGGCGCCCATCCACCGTGAAAAACACGCCGTGCCGGTTGGTCGTCACCTCGATCGCTCGTACAGGGATCAAACCGGACGAACAGAACGAACGCCAGGCAGGAAAGAAAGGTTGAAGTCTGAAGGGTGAAACCTGAGACTTGAGACCAAAGACTGAAATGGTGTTGCGCCAAGCCGCCAAGTTGAAAACCCTTCGTTCAGGAGGGACGCGAAGCGGAAGCGGGGAATTTTTCGCGCTGTTTGCTTGTCTTTTTACGTTTCTTACATCAAAAATGTGGCCATGTCACATTGTTCCCCATGGCGCGCGCTGACAGCCGCGGTGCTCCTCGCCGCCGCGCCGGCCCGCGCGGCCACCGCAACCAACTGGCCGCGCTGGCGCGGCCCGCAGGACAACGGCGCCGCGGCCCCCGGCGTGTACCCGGTGATCTGGAGCGCCACGACGAATGTCCTGTGGAAGGTGCCCCTCCCCGGCCGGGGCTGCTCCACGCCGATTGTCTGGGACCGGCGGATTTACCTGACCGCGCCCGTGGCGGGGCAGGACGCCCTGCTGGCCTTCGACGATGCGGGCCAGGCGCTCTGGCAGCGCGAAATAGCCAGCGCGTTTGTGCCGACGCCGGCCGCCGCGCAGGGCCGCCTATATCTTCTCGGCGACCGTGGCGACCTCGCCGGCGTGGACGCGCTCACGGGGCGGAGCCTCTGGCAGGGACGGCTGCCGGAGAACAGCAACCACTACTACGCCTCGCCCGTGCTGGCCGGCGGCAACCTGTATGCCGCGCGCGAGGACGGCGTCGTGTACGTCGTCCGCGCGGACGACACCTGCGCGCTGTTGGCCGAGAATACCCTGGGCGAACGGCTCATAGCCTCGCCCGTGCCGGTGGCCAACCGCCTGCTGCTCCGCGGTGAGAAAAATCTTTACTGTATCGGAGCGAGATAAGCGAGGGAAGCGTATGGCATACCAGATAGAGAAGATGACGGCTTTTTTGAAGCGCGCGTTTCAGGGAAAACCTCCAAGACGGCCACAGGGCGCCTAGAGTATAGGGCGAACGCGCCCGGCGGTTGGTCTATTCCGTGGTCACGGTCACTCTCGATCCGTCATGCCGGATCGTGACCTGGGCCTTCCGGGTCAGACGCAGCAGCTCCTGGCCATCCTTGCTGTACGAAACCCACTGCACCTGACAATCTTTCATCGCGGCGGAGACCCGGATCCCGGCTTCGGCCGGGACGTTGTAAAACGTGAAGTCCTTCCAACTCGCCGGGACAGCCGGGAATACAGCGATGCGATCATCGCAGGATTGCACCGCCATCGAGAGCAGCACCAGGAGATAGGAGGCATAATTGGTCGTGAAATAGTAGTTCCCGTTGCCCGGCGTCTCGGACAAGCTGGTGTCCCAGCGGTCCAGACATTTCAGATCATGCTGCATGATGGCCAGCGCATGTTCGCCGCGTCCGTAGTGCGTATCGGCCAGGGCAAACCAGTTGGCCACAAACCCGATCATCCCCTCCCCCTGCCGGTTCCGGGTCCAGGTGTAGTCCAGCGTCCTGATCGCGCGTTCGCGGTCCAGCAGCGGAATCAGCTCCATGGTGGGATAGCCGAGATAAACAAAACCGCGCACCCCTTGATATCCCCCGCCGGCGCGTTGCTCCTGGTCGCCGAAATATTCCAGGTAACGCTGCGCGTTCCGGGGGATGCAAAGCCGGCCGGCGAGATCCCGCCACTGGTTGCGCAACGCCCGGTCCTTGTCCAAGGCCACAGCGGAACGGTGCGCGATGAGCAGGCACCACTGGGCGGCAAGCGCGGCGTCAATCGGATGGGTGGCAATGAGATCCTCGGTGACCGAGGTCAGCTTGGGCAGCAGATATCCGGCAGAGGGGGCAGCGGGTTGCGCTAGACTGCGCCAGAATTCGGCCATGCC
>CAIQIC010000493.1 GCA_903871765.1 uncultured Lentisphaerota bacterium | reverse complement strand
ATCTCCTCCGCGTGTCCACGGCCGCCACTCTCTCTGGAACGGTTGTCTCAAGCGATACGACCAACATTCTCGGCGTCGTTGAGGGGCTTTTCCCCAACACCACCTACTACGCCAAGGCGCTCGCCTACATAGGATCTTCCTCGAGCAGCCTCACGAATTTCGGCTCCACCTCGACCCTCGCAAATGCGGTCACAGGCGCCATGGTCGCCGGCATTTTCGCGCTCATCGGCCTCGTGCATTACCTCTGCCGCCGGCCGTTCCTCGCGCTCTCGTTCGACCACGAGCGCGCCCGCGTGGATAAGCTGAACGTGTTGTTGTGGGACTTCCTGTTCTACGCGCTGTTCGGCGTCGTCGTGACGATCATCGTGCACCTGTTCGGCGTGCTGCTGACCTTCTCGTTCCTGATCAGTCCGGCGGTCTGTGCGAACCTGCTCGTGCGGACGTTGGTCGCGCAGCTCGCCGTCGGCTGGGTCATCGCCGCGTTAGCCAGCGGCGTGGGCATGGTGGCTTCCTACCAGCTTGACCTGCCGACCGGCGCGGCGCTCGTCGTCGCGCTCGGCCTGGCCCTGTTGTTGGTCGGCGCCGGCAACGTTCTCCGCCGCCATTATCGCGCCGCTGCGCACTGACATGGTTACGTCCAGACTTTCCCAGCCCCCCCCCCAGCGCCGCGCCGCCACCCGGCCGCATCCCGGCACCGCAAAATATTTTTATAATCTTATTGACATATCTTAATAATATGATATTTTGTGCTTATGAAAACACCGATACGAACGTGCGGCAATCTGCCAGCCCCCGAGGCGCTGGCGCGGATTGCGGAGACCTTGAAGCTGCTGGCGCACCCGCAGCGCCTGCACCTGGTTGGGTTGCTGAACCGGGCGGACGCGGCGCCGGTGCACGAGCTGGTCGCCGCGCTGGGCGCACCGCAGGCGGTGACCAGCCAGCATCTCAACCTGATGCGGCGCGCCGGCCTGGTCGCGGCTGAGCGCCGCGGCAAAGAGGTCTGGTACTCCCTCGCCGACCGGCGCGCGCTGAAAATTCTGGAATGTGTCTGCAACCAGGGAGGAACACCATGAAGACTGAAGACCGAAGGTTGAAGGCGATGATTTACTTGGGCGGCGCGGGGCTGGCGGCCCTGTGGCTGGCGGGCGCGGCCCGGGCAGTGACGCTGGAGGAATGCGTGACCGCGGCCCAGGCGGCCAACCCGGACACGCAGGCGGCGCTCACCCGTGTGCGGGCGGCGCAGGCGGCCATCCAGCAGGCGGAGTCGGCGTATTATCCGCAGCTCTCGCTGGCCAGCACCGTGGCCCGCACCGACAACCCGCCGCAGGCGTTCTTCATGGCGCTGAACCAGCGCGTGGCTTCCCTGCAAAAGGATTTCAACCAGCCGGACGACACCTCGAACTGGCGCAACAGCATGGTGGCCAAGGTGCGCCTGCTGGACGGCGGCCAGCGCGGGCTGGGTCGGGACATGGCGAAGCTGGGCGCCGACGCCGCGCGGCAGGGCCAGGCGGCGGCGGAGAACGAACTGGTGCACCAGGTGACGCGCGGCTATTACGGCGCGCTCCAGGCGCAAGCCTTCATCCAAGTCCAGGCGGAAACCGTCGGCAGCCTGGCCGAGAGCCTGCGCGTGGCGCAGGAGCGCGTAAAAGCCGGGGCGGCGATCAAAACCGACGTGCTCAACCTCGAGGTCAAACTGGCCCAGGCGCGGCAGGACCTGATCCGCGCGCAGAACGGTTTTCGGCTGGCCATCGCGGCGCTGAACACCACCATCGGCAAGGACCTGGTGCCCAACGCGCCCATCCCCGCCGATATAACGGCTAAATTACCGCCCCCACCGGAGCGGGAGGACTTCCAGGCCCTGGAGCACCGTCCGGAATTACATGCGGCGGAACAGCTCGCTCGCATCCAGCAACTGGCCTTTACGAAAACCCGCCGGGATTATGCGCCCACGCTCAGCGCTTTTGGCTCGCTGGACGTGGACAGCAACGTGAACACGGACTTCCAGCGCAGCTACATGGTCGGCGCGATGGCGGAATGGGATCTCTTCACCGGGTTCCGACGCGGCGGGGCGTCCGCCGAGGCGCTGGCGCGCCGCGATCAGGCGCAGTACGAAGTGAACAAGGCGCGTCTCAACCTGCGCCTGGATTTGCAGCAGGCCTATATCCAGGTCAAGGAGTCCTGGGAGCGGCTGGAGTTGGCCTTGCCGAGCCTCGACAGCGCGGAGGAAGCACTGCGCATCACCCGACAGCGCTACGAGCAGGGCGCGGCGAACCTTACGGACCTGCTCATGGCCCAGGTGGGCCTGACGGCGATGCGCTCCAGCCACGTGGCGGCCTATTACGATTACCAGATCGCGCAAAGCAACCTGCGCCGGGCGCGCGGGGAACCGGCCGCAACCCATTCCGTCGCAGGCGGGCAGCAACCCAAGATTGCCCAGCGGTAGGCCGCCGCAGATGGCTATGGCTGACACATTGCAAACAACCACAGGATGATGAGGATAGGACCATGAAAACAGCGCTGAAGAATCTATGGAAACCCGCGATCGGCGTGGCCGGACTGGCCGCCCTGATCGCCTACACCGGCGGCGCCTGCCAGGCGAAGGTCAAACCGGGCCGCGTGGCGTATGAGCCGGGCGTGACGCTGCCGCCGAACGCCGCGACGCTCACGGTCAAGGCGGAGTCGGTCGCGCCGCGGATCGAGGTTGTCGGCACGGTTACGTCCGAGCGGATCATCAACCTCAGCGCGCGGCTGGGCGCGTACGTTCAAGCGATGAACGTCAGCGCGGGCAGCGTGGTGAAAAAAGACCAGGTGCTGGCGACGCTGGATGACCGCGAAATCCGCGAACAACTGCTCGGGGCCGAGGGCCAGCTCAAACAGGCGGAAAAGGAACTCCAGCGCGCCCGGGACTTGTTCCGCGAAAAAGCCACCACCGAGCAGATGGTGACCGCCGCGGAAAGCGCCTACACCGGCGCCAAGTCCCAGGCCGACCGCGTGCGGGTCATGCTCAGCTACGCGCAAATCACCGCGCCGCTGGACAGCATCGTCACCGACCGCCGCCTCGAGGCGGGCGACCTGGCCAATCCCGGCCAGGTGCTGATGTCGGTCTACGATCCGACCCGCATGCGTCTGGACGCGCCGGTGCCGGTGCGCCTGATCGAGCGGCTGGCGGTCGGACAGGAAGTGGCCGTGCAACTGGAGCGGCCCGCCGCCCGGCTGCCGGGACGCATCACGGAAATCGTCAGCGAAGTGGATCCGCAGAGCCGCACGCAGACCGTCAAGGTGCGGCTGGAAGACGCGCCGGCCGGCGTCCTGCCCGGCGCGTTCGGGCGGCTGCTGGTCGGGGATGCGCCGCGGCCGGCGCTGCTGATCCCCGCCGGCGCGGTGACCACCTCCGGCCAACTGGAACTGGTGTCCGTGGTGAGTGACGGCCGCGTCATCCAGCGGCTGGTCAAGACGGGTCCGGCGGGCGACGGCCGCGTGGAAGTGCTCGCCGGCCTCGCCGCCGGCGAGGTGATTCTGGTCCAGCCGTTGCCGGAGAACTAATCATGGAACGCGAACATTCCTTTTTTCCCAGGATCGTCCAGGCGTTCCTGCAGGGGAACCTGGCGATTCTCTTCCTGATCATCAGCCTCGCCGCCGGCGCGGCGGCGCTGTGGATCACCCCGCGGGAGGAGGAGCCGCAGATCGTCGTGCCGCTGGCCGACGTCATGGTCAGTTTCCCCGGCGGCAGTGCCGAAGAGGTCGAGAAGCTCGTCGCCTCGCGCCTCGAACGGCTGCTGTACCAGATTGACGGCGTGGAATACGTCTACTCGATGTCGCGGCCCGGCATGGCCGTGGTGACTGTGCGCTTCTACGTCGGCGAGGACCGGGAGAAGAGCCTGATCAAGCTGTACAACAAGATCTTCCAGAACATCGACCGGACCACGCCGGGTATCGCCGGCTGGGTGGTCAAGCCGGTGGAAATCGACGACGTGCCCATCGTCACCGCCGCGCTCTACAGCTCGAAGTACGACGAGCACCAGCTCTACCGCGTGGCCGAGGAGGTCGCCGCCAAGCTCCAGCACATCCCCAACAGCTCCCGCATCACCCTGCACGGCGGCCGCCCGCGCGTGGTGCAGGTGCAGCTCGACACCGAGCGGCTGGCGGGCTACGGCCTCGCGCCGATGGAAATCGCCGGTGCGCTGAAGGTGTCCAACGCCCAGATGGAAAGCGGCGCGTTCGAGCAGGGCAACCGCGAGTTCAAGGTCGAGGCGGGACCGTTCCTGCGCAGCGCCGACGAGGTTCGCAACCTGATGGTCGGCCAGCACCAGGGCCGCCCCATCTACCTGCGCGACGTGGCGAAGATCACCGACGGTCCCGGAGAGATCACCGCCTACAGCCGCATCGGCTTCGGTCCTGGAGCCACGGAAATTGAGGGGTCAGGATTCAGGGTTCAGGGTTCAGGCCGCGGGATTCAGGTTTCCCGCCCAGGCGGGCCGCCTCCGGCGGCAGATCTCAGGTCTCAGGTTTCTGCTTCTTTCCCCGCCGTGACGATCGCCGTGGCCAAGAAAAAGGGGAGCAACGCGGTTCTCGTGGCCCGCGACGTGGAACGCGTGTTGGAGGAACTGCGCGGTCCGGTGATCCCGGACGAGGTCCAGACGCGCATCACGCGCAATTATGGCGAAACCGCGAACGAAAAAGTGAACGGCCTGGTGGAGGGGCTGGTGGAAGCCATCATCACCGTCATCGCGCTGATCGCGCTGGTCATGAACTTCCGCGTGGGCCTGATCGTCGCCACCGCCGTGCCGATCACCTATGCGCTGACGCTGCTGGCCAACTACCTGCTCGGCTTCACCATCAACCGCGTGACGCTGTTCGCGCTGATCCTGACACTGGGCCTGCTGGTGGACGACCCCATCGTCGGCGTCGAGAACATCCACCGCCACCTCCAGCTCCGCAAGCTGCCGCGCCTGCAGGCCATCGGCGTGGCGATGAACGAGGTGCTGCCGCCGATCGTCATCGCCACCCTGGCGATCGTCATCGCCTTCATCCCGATGTTCTTCATCACCGGCATGATGGGCCCCTACATGCGGCCGATGGCAGTCAACGTGCCGCTGGCGATGCTCAGCTCCATGCTGGTTTCGCTGACCATTACACCGTGGATTTCCAACAAGCTGCTCAAGGAGGGACCCGCCGGCCACGCGGAGGAACGCCTGGAGGACACCGCCATCTATCGCAGCTACCGCCGCGTGCTCAGTCCCTT
>CAIQIC010000492.1 GCA_903871765.1 uncultured Lentisphaerota bacterium | reverse complement strand
CGTCATGGCCAGTTGGCATCTGTTCAAGCAGTCGGCGTTCCAGACTTGGTTGTTGCGCCGGGTGGGCGCTTTCAGCGTCTATCGCGAGGGTATGGACCGCGAGGCGCTCAAGTGCGCCGTGCAGATCCTCGTCGCGGCGCGCCGCCCGCTGGTCCTGTTCCCCGAGGGCGTCATTTCGCGGACCAACGACCAGGTCAACCACCTGATGGACGGGACGACGTTCATTGCCCGTAATGCCGCCAAGCAGCGAGCGGCGAACGGCGGGTCCGGAAAGGTTGTCATTCACCCCGTGGCCATCCGGTACTTCTTCGAGGGCAACCTGGCGGCGGTCCTGACCCGTGCCCTGGAGCAGATCGAACGCCGGCTGGCCTGGCGCCCGCAGGCGCACCTCGGCCTGACGGAGCGGATCGTCAAGGTGGGTGAAGCCTTGTTGACGCTGAAGGAAATCGAGTATTTCGGGCGGCCGAAGCCAGGGACGTTGCCGCAACGGCTGGCGGCGTTGATTGATCACCTGCTGGGCCCGTTGGAAGTCGAATGGCTGAAGGGGAAACAGGACGATAACGTCGTGACGCGGGTCAAGAATCTCCGAACCGCGCTGTTGCCCGAGATGGTGTCGGGAGAGATCGACGAGGCCGAGCGTGCCCGGCGGTGGCGGCAACTCGCGGACATCTACCTGGCGCAACAATTGTTTTTCTACCCACCCGGTTACTTCACACCGCAACCGACCCCGGAACGCTTGCTGGAGACCGTGGAGCGGTTCGAGGAGGATCTGACCGACCAGACGCCCGTGCATCGGCCCCTGCGCGCGGTGGTGGAGGTGGGCGCGGCGATCGAGGTCGCGCCGACCCGCGAGCGCGGGGCGGAGACGGATCCCGTCATGGCGCGGATCCGGACGGAACTGGAAACCATGCTGGCCAGGCTGGCTGCGCGGCGTCGTCCAAGCCAAGGGGCGCACGCGCATGAGTAAAACAGCCCGGCGCAGCCGCAACCAAACGAAACACTTACGGAATTATCTATGCCGAAATTTGTTGATTTTCAGGGTAGTAACGCAGGTCCAGCGGACAAGCCGCGGCGGGGTTGGAAATGGATCGCGGCAGCGTTGTTGCTGGGGCTGATGGTCGGGCTCCTGGCGGCCATCGCCCAGGCCAAATCGGCACCCGCCGGATCCTGGCTGGCCTCGCCGGCCGGCGGACTGACGCTGAAGGGACTCCTGGTCGTGGTGAGCCTGGCCGCCTGGTTTTGGACCCAGGCGCTGATCGCGAGTCGCGGCTTGAAGGACGGTCACATCGGCGACCTGCTGCACGACCTCACCGCGTCGTGGAATACGTGGTTGCACACCCGGCCGCGGGTCGCCTCCGGCATCCTCATCGTGAGTTCCGCGGGTATAGACCTGTTCGGGTTGTTCCTGATCGGGGCGGGCGTTTTCGGTCCCACGCTGCGCCCGTTTATCGCGCTGCTGCTCCTCTTTGCTTTCCGGCAGTTGTGCCAGGCGGTCTGCGCGCTGCCGGCGCCGCCCAAGATGATCTGGCGTCACCCCGGCTTCCCCTCCCTGCTGGTGACGTACAGCACCGACAACGATTTCTTCATCTCGGGGCATACGGCTATCGCCGTGCTGGGGGCGATTGAGGCCGGACACCTCCTGCCGTGCGGGCTCTGGTTCGCGGTGGCCGTGGCGGCGGCGCTCGAAGGGGCGGTGGTGATCGTATTGCGGGCGCATTACACCATGGACGTCCTGGGGGCGGTCGTGGCCGCCTTTTGTGCGGCCGGCCTCGCCGGACAGCTTTGCCTGGCCGTTGGACTGTAGAGACATCGAAAAGGAGCACGATGAACCGTCAGAACCATGCGAAGCGTTGGCCTGTAACGTTCGCGCTTGCGACTGCACTTATGTGCTCTTGCGGCCTGCCGCGATGTGCCGTTGGCGAGGAGTCGCCAAAGGGAACCGCGGCGCCCAAACCGTCGAAGGAACTCCCGCTGGCCGGCGAAGTCTTCAGCGTGCAGAACCACACCGCGTTTCTAATCCGGCCGGGACCGGGCGCCGTGAGCCATGAGACACCCTGGGTCTGGTATGCCCCGACACTGCCGGGGCTGCCGGGCCCGGAGGAGCGGTGGATGTTTGAGCAGTTCACCAAGACCGGCCTGGCCGTGGCCGGGATCGACGTGGGCGAGTCGTATGGCAGTCCCAAGGGACGGGCGCTCTATACCGCCTTCTACAAGGAACTGGTCGTGAAGCGCGGCCTCTCGAAGACGCCCTGCCTGCTGGTGCGCAGCCGCGGCGGGTTGATGCTTTACAACTGGGCGGTCGAGCATGCCGCCTCCGTGGCCTGCGTGGCGGGGATCTATCCGGTGTGCAATCTCAGCAGTTACCCCGGTATCCAAAACGCCTGCGGTGCGTACGGCCTGACCGCCGGGCAACTGCAGGCGAAATTGGCCGAGCATAATCCGATTGATCGCCTGGCGCCCCTGGCCAAGGCGCAGGTCCCCCTCTATCACATCCATGGGGATAGCGACACCGTGGTGCCGCTCGAAAAGAACTCTGGCGAAGTGGCGCTGCGGTATCGGCAGTTGGGCGGCGTGATGACGTTGAACGTCATCAAGGGGCAGGGTCACAATATGTGGCCGGGTTGGTTCCAATGCCAGGAACTGGTTGATTTCGTGATCGCGCAAGCGCACAAAGGCCCGCCGGGCAAGGCGGCGGCGGACAGCGGCAAATAGCCTGGATCAAAAAGCCACCGCCGCCGCGCCGGTCCGGCCCGCCGGAGCCGCGCATTGGCCGCGATTTTCAGCGAATCCGTGTCTGCGCGCGTGACGGAGCGCCGGCGCGCGGCGGCTACGCTTCTTCAACCACCTTCCAGCCGGCCGCCTCGGCCAGCGCATAGATCGGCGCCTTGAGGTCGCCGTAGAAGGTGACGCGGTGCCAGCCCCAGTGGTCCCAAGCGGTAAAGAGTTTCTCAAGGTCGCCCACGGGCTCGGCGCAGAGCTTGGTGCGGCAGGCGCGGTCATCGGGATCGTTGGCCACGGCTTTGGCGCGGTGGAAGAGAATCTCCTTCCGGCTTTGATCGAATTCCAGTGTCGTGGTCAGGTAGCCCGTGGGCAGGAGCGAGCGCACCGAGGCGCCCTGGCGGTCCTCGGAGTGCGTGAGAATTTCGAACGGGTTGGCCGCGCCTTGCGGGCCGAACGCCTTGTTGGCCGCGACGCAGTGGGCATAGATGATCTGCCGCTTGGCGGTGTCGATCACCGGATCGGAGATGTAGCCGGGCCGGCCCCGGGTGAGCGTGGTGCCGATGAGCATCGTCGCCGCGGAACGGACGTCGCACTCGCAGCCGCCCACCAGCGCTTCGTTGTTCAACTGGTGGAAGCCGAGACACGGGTAGGCGTGGATGTGCCCGCCGTAAAAACCGCCCAGGCAATTGATCGTGATGCCGCGGGCCCCGTGCTGCTGCAGGAGGCGCTTCATGCCCAGGTACATCGCCGCCGACGAATCGAGCGTCGCGCGCGCCACGCCGGTAATCTTCTTCGCGGTCTTGGCCCAACGGTCCGCCACCGCGCGGGTTTCGTCCCGGTCGGCGTTCTGCCACGCCTGGTTGACGTCCGCAAACGGCACCTGCACGACCTGGATGCCCAGGACCTCGCCGGCCGGGCCGGACTGCTGGTCGCGCACAGCGAGAATTTTCGATCCCTTCAACTGGCGGAGGCACTCGTCCGCCGGCAGGCACTGGAGGTCGTCCGGCTTGCAGGCGAGCCGGCTGGTCCTGGGCGTGCGGTTCACGCGCAGCCGGGCGATGGCCGTCACGAAGTCGGACGCCGTGCCGCCTTGCTTCACCACGGCAAAACACTTGACCGCTGCGACCAGGTCCTTGATGTCCGAAGAAGCGACAAAACCCACGTTGGGCGTCTGGCTGCGCAGGAAGCCGGCGGTATAGACCAGGAAACCGCCGCTGCCGCCGAACTGAAAATCGGCATACAGCACCGGCTTGCCCGACGCCGCGATCGGCTGCACCACCTGGTTCCAGCAATTCATCTGGTAAACCAGGTAGCCGTCCATGCCGCCGCCGGTGGTATCGGCGTCGAGGATCTTCCGGGCCTGCTCCGGCCCGTTGGCGAGCGACGTGGCGAACTCGTAACCCTGGCAGCGCTTGGTCAGTTCGGCCTCAATCCGCTTCATCACCGGAACGAAATCGAAGCCCTTGTTCGGCCAATCGGGACCGGTCTGTTGCGCGCCGTGCAGCGCATACACGATCCGGATGCGTGTCGGGCCCGCCGGCTCCGCGGCACGGAGCCAGCTTGGCGCGGCGAGCAGTCCCAGCGCACCGGCGGCAACGACGCCGCTCCGGGCCAGAAACGTACGCCGGTTCATGGGACAACCGGCACAGCCGGAGAGGACGGATGGATTGTTCATAATGATCCTATCTGACATGACAACGCTGTTCAGGCGGTACGGGCACCTGCCCATAGCGACCGACCTGAAGAAACGCTGGCATGGCGGAGACGATGCCATGACAGGACCGGCAAGGCAAACCCGGAGTTGACCGGCGGCCAAGGACTGCGCCGCTGGGCCAACCAACGCTCCGCGCATCCTGGCGGGATGCTCATTCGATCTGAAATGAGCGCATAAAAATTACGGCGGGCGATTTGTAATCGCTCGCCCGGAGTGGTAAGATCGCGATCTTTTACCGGTCCGACCGCGGACGCCGTTTCGATCATGAAGGCCGGCGCTACGGCGGACGACCATCGGATGCTGACCTATGAGTGAGCAAGAACAGGCGCAGCCAGGCAGCGACCGGCGTGAGCCGGTGGCGCGGCCGTTCAACGCGATCGAGATGCTGTCGTCCATGCGGTTTGCGATCGGCCTGGTCATCGCCATTGCCACGGTTTGCGCAGTGGCCACGGTGCTGCCGCAGGGCCCCGAGGTGGCGGAGCGTCTGCAGCGGAATCCCGAAACGGGCCGCTGGCTGAAGCAACTGGCCGCCGCCGGCCTGACGTCCGTGTTCACCTCCTGGTGGTTCATCGGTCTGCTGACCGCGCTCGGGGCGAGCCTGGCGGCGTGCGTGACGCGCCGGACGAAGGTGTTACTGGCGGGGCAAGTGGTCCCCGGTCCAACGCGCGTACGCCGGGTGGGCACGCTGCTGGTGCACAGCGGCCTGCTGCTGACGCTCCTGGGCGGGGTCGTCCGCCTGGTCTGGAGCGAGCGCGGCACGATCCAGTTCCGGGAAGGAGAACAGGCGGATTTTTTCGTCACGGACGACAACCAGCGCGCGCCGTTGCCCTATACCCTGCAACTGATGAAATTCGAACTGGAACACTATCCCGCCCCGGCCGCATCCCGGGCGCCGGCGACGCCGGTCGAGACCCTGGCAATCCAATGGCCGGGCCTGGACGGCGGCAAAGAACTGCCGGTGGAAATCGGGGTCGAACGGGACGTGCAACCCCCGGCGTCCGCGCCGGCCACCAATCCACCCGTACGCTTGACGGTGCTCCGCCGCGTGCCGGACTTTGCGATTGACACCGACACCCGGATCGTGACGAGCCGTTCCGACCAACTGGTGAACCCGGCGATCCTCGTCCGGGTGACCGGCCTCGGCGCGCCGCTCGAGCGCTGGCTGTTCGCCCGCTATCCGGATTTCGGCATGGACGCCGGCGGCGGTCATGAGAGCCAGCCCGTCCCGCTCAAGATGGTTTACCGGGTGCTGGTGCCGGCGGCGGACAAGCCGCACATCAAATTGTTCAAGAGCACGCTCCGCGTCCTCCAGGGCGCCGTCGTGCTGCGCGAGCAGACCATCGAAGTGAACGCGCCGCTGCTGTACGGCGGTTATGGGTTTTATCAGGCCAGCTATAGGGAGGAGGATCCCTCCTGGACGGCGTTGCTGGTGGTGCGCGATCCCGGCGTGCCCGTGGTCTATGCGGGCTTCATCCTGTTGATTGCCGGCGTGTTCATCACGATGTGCTGGCGGCCCGAGGGCGCGCGGCGCGCGGAGCAGGGCAGGGAGAACAAACTATGTTGACCACACTGTTTGATGTGGCGCTGGTGGCCTATGGGCTGGCGCTGGTGCTGGCCATCGCGAACCTGGTGGCGCCGCGCCGCCTGCTGGACGCGCTGGCCACGGCGGGCCTGGCGCTGGGTGTGCTGGCGGTGACGATCTATCTGGGAGGGCGGTGGGCCGCGGCGGGACGGGCGCCGTTCAGCAACATGTTCGAATCGCTGGTGCTGTTTGCCTGGACGATCCCGCTGGTGCATCTCGTGCTGCGCCTGCGCGGCAAAGTTCCGGCCGCACTGGTCCCCGCGACGGCCCTGCTGGCCGTTCTGCTGCTGGTTTATGCCAGCCCCCCGTTCCATTCCTCCGAAATCCAGCCGCTCGTGCCGGCGTTGCGCAGCAACTGGCTCACCTTTCACGTGTTGTCCTGCCTGCTGGGCTATGGCGCCTTTGCCGTCTCGCTGCTGGCCGCCGTCGGCTATCTTATTGCCGATCGGTCGCTGCGCCCGTCTGGCCCCGCCAACCGCGAGATGTTCGGTGGTATCATGGTGCAGACCATTTCGTTCGGCTTCTTGTTTCTCGCCATCGGCATTGTCACGGGCGCGGTCTGGGCCAATGTCGCTTGGGGCAGCTACTGGTCGTGGGACAAGAAGGAAACCTGGTCGCTGATCACCTGGCTGGTCTACGCGGTCTTTCTGCACGGCCGCTACATGCGCGGCTGGACCAGCCGGCGCCTGGCGTGGCTCGCCATCCTCGGCTTTGCTTCCGTGCTGGTCACCTACATCGGCGTCAACTACCTGATGAAAAGCCTGCACAGTTACGCTTCCTGACCCCGAGACCGCTTTGCTTCCTATCACCCCGGCAGGTTTGCTTTCGGGCGGAATCATCGTAGAATAAATTTCATTTACCCCGTTGGACGGGAGCAGCGACCGATGATCGGCATATCCAAATTGTATTGCGGCACGGTGGAGGCGTCCGACCCGCTCCGGTACGGGCGCCGCGCGCGCGATCTGCCGTCGCACCTGCTGCAGTATTCCAGCGACAAGAAGCCGGTCGTGGTCTGGAACGTGGGCCGGCGCTGCAACCTGCACTGTGTGCATTGCTATTCCCAGTCCCACGACCGGGAATACAGCGGCGAACTCACCGCGGCGGAAGGGCTGCGGCTGATTGACGACCTGGCTGATTTCGGGGTGCCCGTACTCCTGTTCTCCGGCGGCGAACCGCTGCTGCGCCCCGGGATCTTCGAACTGATCGCTCACGCCGTGCAGCGGAAGATGCGGGCCGTCGTGTCCACGAACGGCACGCTGATCACGGCCGACGTGGCGGCGCGGCTGCGGGACATTGGCCTGTCGTACGTCGGCATCAGCCTGGACGGCCTGGAGGCGGCCAACGACCGGTTCCGCGGGATGACGGGCGCGTTCAACCGGGCGCTGGCCGGCATCCGGAACTGCCTGCAGCACAAGGTGAAAGTTGGCCTCCGGTTCACCATCACCCGCCGCAACGTGCAGGACATCGGCGGCATGTTCGACCTCATCCGCACGGAGGGAATCCCCCGGGTGTGCTTCTACCACCTGGTCTATGCGGGGCGGGGGAGCGCGCTGATCCAGGAGGCGCTGCCGCACGCGCAGACGCGCGCGGCGGTGGATCTGATCATGAACACCGCGCGGGCCCTCCACGCGGAAGGGCGCCCCGTGGAAGTGCTGACCGTGGACAACCACACCGATGGGCCCTACCTGTACCTGCGCCTCCTGTCCGAGAATCCCGCGCGCGCGGCGGACGTCTTGGAACTGCTCAAGATGAACGGCGGCAACAACAGCGGCGTCGGCATCGGCTGCGTCAGTTGGGACGGCGCCGTGCATCCCGACCAGTTCTGGCGCCACGCCACCGTGGGCAACGTGCGGGCGCGGCCGTTCAGCCAGTTGTGGACGGATCCGTCCATCGCGCTGCTCGCGCAACTGCGTGACCGCAAGCGCCTGCTCCACGGCCGGTGCGCCGCATGCCGCTGGCTGGAGATCTGCAACGGCAATCTCCGGGT
>CAIQIC010000491.1 GCA_903871765.1 uncultured Lentisphaerota bacterium | reverse complement strand
GGCGCAGCCCGTTTCATTGCACCTGTTGGTTTAAGCGTTGAAACGGCGCGGCAGGGCCGATAGAGTTCGAGAAGTGGGCCGCGTTGAGGCCCGCGTTCTTGGCGGCCTGCCCGATTGCCGGGTGGCACGCAACGCCGTTAACCAAGTCCCATTGGATTGTGGTTTAGGATCGCGTTTATCTGGGTTGTTTCGCACCGCGTCAGCCTGTGGAGTTTCGGAGGTCCGGGCGGATGATCGTTCTTCTTGCGGGGCCAGTAGCGTGTGTGTTTCGGCCGGCGGCGTCGATAGTCGTCCCGCAGGGCCCGGCGGAGCCTCTGCTCCAAGGGGGTCGCCCAGGTCCGGTTCCGAAGGGCTTCCAGGGCGTCCCGCAGGGCGCGCAAGGCGGCGGCCACGCTGAGGCGGACCACCTGTCGCCCCAGCGCCACGGCCCCTTCGAGCATCAACAGCGCCAGGGCCAAAACGTAGGCCGCCAACTCCATAACGCCGGCCGCCGGCGTCTTCGACAGGACCCGATAGTGCCCCACGGTGCGTTTCAGGCTGCGGAACTCTACTTCCACGCCCCACCGCGCCTGGTAGATCTCGCCGGCCATCCGGCGCGACAGCCTCGTCTCCTCCCGAACCGACGTGAGCAGAAAGACCCGCTTGCCGCCGCGTTTCAGAACGATCAACCGCAGTACCAACGGAGGCTGATTCCGCCGATTCTGGGGCCACAGGTACACCCGCAGATGCTGGCCCTGACGTTCGATCCGGCTGGTGGTGCCCTCGACCAGCAGGTGGACATTGCTGCCGCATCGGATCAGGAAGTCCGTCCCCGAGGCGATCAGTTGCTGCATCAGGTCGAAGCCGACGTAGCCGGCATCGGCCACCAGCAGGGACCGCGGCGGCAGGTCGGCGATCATGTCCGCCAGATGGTGCCGCTCGCTGGAATCGCCCGGCCCCTGACGCCAGTCCCACACCAGCAGCGTCGGCAGGTGGACCAGCCAAGTCAGCCACCATTGCGGGCCGGTATGGGTGCGTCCCGCCCGCCGCAGATGCTTGGCGTTGGCCCGGGTCCGCGGGGCGTCGAACCGCGAGCCGTCCGCGGCCAGCACGGTCCAGCCGTACCACGTCGAAGCGCGGCCAAGACGCTTGGCCGTGGTCGCCCGCAGGTCCCGCCAGAAGCGATGGAACAGGTCCGGTCCCACCCGCGTGGTGGCCTTGAGGAAGCCCGGGTACGTGTGGCCGGGACGCCATCGGGCGGGGAACCGACGGACCAGCCACCGGCAGGCCTCGGCCAGACGCTCGTTCAAGGTGGTTCGGACCGACCAGCCGATGACCACCCAAGCCAGGATGAGGTAGGTGGGCACCCAGCGAACTCGGGTGTCGCCGCGGGCGGGGTCCGCCGCGGCGAGCCGCTGCCAGACGACATCGGGCACCGTCCGCCTCAAGAACCGCACCCAGTTGCGCCGATAGTGCTCGTGCCGCGTGTGAGCATTGGGTATCCTCATAGACACGCCCCTTTTTGCTTTGGGACACTTTGCCAAAGGCCCAAATCGGCAAAAAGGGGCTGTTTTTATTATCTGGAATCATGGTAACAGACCAAGGATAGTTAACGGCGTTGCATGCCACCCCGCAGCGGCTACATCGTCCTCCTCGCCCGCAACCTCGAAGGCTATCGCACGCTCTGCCGCCTGACGACCGCGCGGCACTTGAACCCCGACTTCGACCTGGCCGAGGCCGTCGCGGCCGACCACGAGGAAATCTACGTCCTCGTGCCCGATGCCGCGATCCTCGCGCGCCTCAACGGCCGCGTGCCGGGGGGGCGGCTGTTCGCGCTCCTG
>CAIQIC010000490.1 GCA_903871765.1 uncultured Lentisphaerota bacterium | reverse complement strand
GGCCGGCTGCCTGGTGTTCGCGGACCGTCATCCCGGCGCCGAGCACGTGCTGAAAGCGCGGGGCGTGGCGCTGGTGGCACTGGCGGAGTGCGCGACGCTGGAGGCCGGCGTCATCAAATGTGGTTGCGCGGAAGCGTGCCGGGCGCTGCAGCCGGACATCAGCAACGTGGAATTGAAGGCGCACTTCGACAGGCGGTTCGACACGGTGGGGCGCAAATTCGCGGACCTTGAACAGGAGAACGCGGCGCTGAAACAAGATCTGGCGCAAGTGCTGTCCAACATCGCGCGGCAAGTCGAGCCGGAATTTTTCCAATGGATTTTTGTGATCCTAGCCGCGGGATCCGTGAACGCGGCGGCCCAAAAGCTGGGTTTCGCCGGTTCGTCTTTCGCCGACAAGGTAAAGGCCTACGTTGGCCGGGGCGGTCTGTATGCGACGCTCTATGCCATGGTGGGCGCCAGGGCCAAGGGCGTCGGGCGTAAGAGCATCGAGCGGTTCAACGAAGTTTTTGCGGCACACCAGGGAGCGCAGGCGATTGCGGAACCCAATGTACTGCGCGAGCTGCTGGACGGACTCGAGGCGTTGAACGGGGCAAACTGGAAAGCCTTGCGGAAAGAACTGATTGAGCTCGTGAAGAGCGAATTGCCGGAAGCTTAGCCGGAAAGCAGAAATACCTTCCAAACTGTTGCAGCGCAAGAGGCACCGGAAACGGTGCCTCTTTTTTTGTGCCCTTTTCCGGAAACGCCGCCGGTTGTTGAGAGCGAAACCGGGAAAGGGACCTGCGATGACAGCAACAACTCCGACCAGCAAGCCGCCGAAACTGGCGTTGAGCCGTACCGATGCGGCGGATGCGCTGGGGATCTCCGCGGTGACCATTGACCGCCTGACCAAGCGCGGCCTGCTGAAGCCGTCGCGGGCCACCCGCCGCCCCCTCTACCCCGTTTGGGAAATCGAACGGTTCCTCCGCGAAACCTCAACGGCCATCGCGCTGTGACGGACGGGACACAAGACATGACGGCCAGAGGTACAGCCATGAACAGGACGGCCGGCGCCGGGATGGTGCCTGTCGTTGTGCCAGTGCCTTCCCCGGCAATGGCATCGCCCTTGGAAATTCTTCAGGTCGAAGCGCGGATCCGGGTGACCGCGCGGCTGTTCGTCAATCGAGTTTTGGCGGCCGTCCCTGCCCGGACGTTGAATCGTGGCTCAAGCGCCTGCGCGGCGCGGAGCGGGGCGAGGGCGGTCGCTTTTTAGGGAGGCGTTATGGGTCTGTTCTTATTTCTCCACGATTTGTTCGCCGACGAGGAAGAAGCCGACGAACTCGCGGCGCTGTACGAGTCGGATCATTTGCGCGACATGGCAGACGCGGAAGTGGACGAAATGTGGGCGAATTCCGAGCCCGCCGGTCCCGACGACGTGATGCCGTTCGATCCAGGGCAGGACGGCGACGGCATTTGAAATTTTCCCTGCGCATGGTGCGCGGGGATAGAAAGGAAACATGGCAGATAAGGTAAATGCGGTTGGGTTCAAGGTGGTGGACGAACGGCCGGTGCTGAACGTCGAAGTGCGGGGGTACGGAAGCATTGCTTCGACCATGTATCAGGTCGGCAACAATTATGTGATAACGGGGTCGTATTCGCGGGGCTGGACCTTGGCTGATGCAACGTACTGGACATCGGCAAGCTCGGCCGGATCGGTCTTAGTTCAGTGGGCGGGAGGGTCAACCAACATCGCCATACCTGGGCCTGACTCCTTTCCGACCTGGGTCGCCGTTGATTACAACGGGTTCCATTCACAAAACGTAAATTGCGTCGGCAATTTCACCTGCGACCTGACGCCGGCCACGAATACCAAAACGGCGGCGCTGCAATTCGCGAACAAGACGCCGCTTCCGCTGCATGTGATCTTTTACCCGGATGGCGTCAACGGTTCCATGACGCCGGCCACCTGCGACATTCCGGCCGCATCGGACATGTACTCGCAAACCACGGGTTCCATCTCCTACAGCAATCCCGGTCCGCTGGGGCTGGTCAATGGCCACGTCCAGGTGTACGCGGGGAATCAGTTGGTTACTGATATGGACATTCCCTGGGTGACCATTGCCGGGGGTCAAGGGTTGGCGTATTCGGAGCAAATAGGCGGCGGAGATTACGGGATGAACCTGTGGAATGATGCCGGGATACCGGCCGGCAACCTGACGCAAAATTACGGCGGTGCCGCCAACAACAACCTCCCGTTCGGCACGGCGCCCGCCAACTCGGCCGTTCAAGGCCAGTTGGTCAACGCGCTGCAGTCGTCGGCCGTGGGGTCTGTCAACGGCGCCGCGGCCGGGGTACTGGGCAACCCCACGGCGCCGACTTCGACCACGGGGCCGACCACCACAACGACCATTCAGAACGGCCAGACGAATACGGTCGTTTCATCGTCCACCGGTCCGATGTCGTCCGGGATCCTCGGGCCGGGGGATGAGGCGCTGATTCATCGCGCGGTGGCCTCGGCGATTGCCTCCAACCTGGCAGGCTCCGCGGGTGATGGTTTCCTGACCAACGGCACGGTTTCAACGGCGCATGGGTACGCGGGATATTTCACCAACGGCCTGACGCCAGGCTTCGGGACCAACGCCCAGGTCACAGCTTTAACGGGACAAGTGGCGGCAACGCAAAGCGCACTGTCCGGGAGCATGTCCAATGCTCCCTCTTTTATGTCGTGGCTCATTCCGCAATGGCCGGCGATCAATAACGATCCGGTCTGGACGTGTTCTGCCGGGGACTATTCCATGGAAATCAACTTCCAGGACTGGTGGTGCGTCGGTGCGTTGCGGCTGCTCATGGCGGGCGTTCTGTGGGTGGGCGTATTGTTCTCGGCGATCAAAATCGTGCGCAAGGCGATAGCGTAAGGAGGGTGACATGGCGAATTTCTTTCAGGCGATTGTAGATGCCCTGGTCAACGGCGTGGACGCGATCGGCCGCTGGCTTTCGGCGTTCGGGACATGGCTCGTGAACCATATCCAGGTGATGATGGCGCTGGCGGTGGCCCTGGTGGCGCCGTTGTTCTCCATGATCCTGATGCTCATAAATCAGTTCCTGTCGGAAGGGTCGGGCCAGATGGACGGTATGAAAGCGACCGGGGGCCAGGTCGTCGGCCAGTGCAATTCGGCCTTGGGTCAATGCGTGTACGCCATCGGCCGCGCCAACGTATTCTTCCCGGTTGACCATGCCTTTATCGCGGGGGCGCTGCTGTGCACGCTCTGGATTGCGGCCTGCATCTACCGGCTGATCAAGTCCTACGTCCCCACCATGTCCTGAGCCCAGCGCGGGGCATTTTATGATTGAATCCGTGACCGGATCGCTGGGCGGCGGGAAGTCGTACTTCGTGGCGCGGCGGGCCATGGAGTACATCGCCAGCGGCGGCGCGGTCTATACCAACTGCGATTTTCCGCGCGGCCGGTGGTTCGATGAAAAGCGGGAATTGTGGATGAACGGGTTCGAGTGGTACTTGCGGGAGGTCCATGGTTGGAAATACCAGGAGGGCCAGCTTGTTCAATTCGTGGATGACGGCGACGGCATCAAGAATTTCCACCGGCAATGCCCGGAGGGTTCGCCGTCGAAGCACGTCCTGGCGATTCTGGATGAAGCGCCGGACTGGTTTGACGCCTACGAGCGGGCGCAGGATATGATGGAGGTCCTGACGTTTCTCCGTCACTCCCGGAAGGTCAACGTGGATATTCTTTTCCTGTCCCAGGATCTGGATATGTTGCAGCGCCGGCTGCGGGTGCTCTGCGAGTTCCATTGGGTCTGCCGGGACATGCGAAACTTCGTGATCCCGAAATTGCACATGCGCTGGCCGCTCAATCAATTTCTGTTCTGCCAGTGGGACAAATACCGGCGGTACATCACGCGGCGGATTTTTCACTCCATCGACAAACGGGTTTTCCATGCGTACCGGACGGATCAACTTTTCGTGCCCCTCAAGATGAAAGGCAAAGTGCAAGTGTCGTT
>CAIQIC010000489.1 GCA_903871765.1 uncultured Lentisphaerota bacterium | reverse complement strand
GTCGTAATCCGGGAAGACCTGGACCTCCTCGGCGGCGGAGGGCTCGGGCTGTTCCGCCGCGGCGGGCAGGTCGTCGTAGCACGGCTCATAGACCGTGCCGCCGGCCGGTGGCCCGCGCGTTCTACTCTGCGAAGTAGCTTCGCTACGTAGCACGAGCCGGAGGTTCTTCCCACAGGTTCAAATGTCGCAAAATGGCGCTTATGTCAACCGGGTCTTTGATCACCGCGATTTTGGCCATTTCCCGGCCACACTGCGGGCACAGCAGCGGGTCAACTTCTGCTACTCTGCGAAGTGGCGAAGCCTCTTCGCTACGAAGCACGAGCCACACGCGTTTGATCAATTCCCGTCACGTTTCCGAGGCCACGGGACGCAACTCGGGCGCCGTGGTTAAACGCCGAATGGCGCGCCCGCGACCCGAAACGCAAGCACGCCACCAGAATCCAGGGGTCAGGGCTCGTCATTCGCCATTTGGGCCATCCGCGCCGGCCGGAGCTGGGGGGGTCAGGGCGTAACATGTAACAGGGGGGCAACTTTCGCACATCAGAATCTGCTTGCCCCCACGCGTTTCGTGATGAGCGTTAACGCGTGACGCTTTGATTCCCGCCCCACCACGACCAATGATACTCGGCCCGATCAGTGCTCCCATGCTCACTTCTTCTCGTGGAACACGATGGCCTCGAACACCAGGTACTCCGCCCCCTCTTTCCAGTCATCCGCCCGCAGCCCGGCCTTCTGGGCAAGATGGGTCAGCGTCGTCGGCAGATCCCAGCCCTGCTCCGGCGCCACCTGCGGCAGGAATACCGCCGAGCGGCCGCGCTTGGCGAGCACCATGCCGTGCCGGCCGAGCACGATCTCGTGGTAGGAGGCCACCGGCCGCGGCGGCGTCAACGCGGAGATCTCGAATTCCAGTTGCGGCAGCTCGGCGGCCGTCACCGGACTGAAGCGCGGATCATGTAACGCGGAGTTGAGCGCATGGTCCATCACCGCCTCGAACAGCGGCCGCTTCGGAAAAATCTCGCCGATACAGCCGCGCAGGTCGCCGCGTTCCTTGAGGGTGACAAACGCGCCCATCGTCTGCTGCATCGCGGGCGTGATCGCAATGCCCAGATCCACCGGCGTGGCCTTCCGGTTTTTCAGGAAATGAAACTCCAGCGTCTGACGGGCCAGCCGCAGCAGTTGCTTTTGATCCTCCGTGCCGAGCGTCGTCTCCGGTTTGGCGGGCGCGGGTCGGGCTTGCGCAGGCGGCCAGGCGCCCGTGAAGGCCAGACTGACGTAGCTCACCGACATGTTAAAATCGCCCGTCCGGGCGCCGGAGGTGTCGTACTTCAGCAGGTGCGCCTGCGCCGCCGGCGGCAGCAGGGCCAGCAGGATGCTGACCGGAACCTGTCCGCAAATCGTCGCACCCGTGCGCTCGCAATAGGCGTTGAAGCCGTCCACGTCCTTTTTCTCGATCAGTTCCACCGCACCCAGGTCGAGCTTGCGCAGATTCTCCGCGATGTTTGTCGTGAACGGCACGTAGCCGTACTGGGCGCCATAATGCGTGAAATCCGTGCTGGCCACGACCAGCGTGCCGGCGTCCACGAGCGCACCCAGGGCCCGGGCCACGTCCCGGACGGTGGCCGGATCCAGTTGACCCACCACCACCGGCACGAGCGTGAATGTGCCGAGGGCCTGCTGGAGCATGGGGATCTGCATTTCGACGCTGTTCTCCCCCTCAAACGCCGCCGGCAGGCTGCGGACGAAGGGGAACTGCTGCAGCGCCGCGATGAAGTTCCGATCCAGGGGCAGTTCGCCTAGCGGCGTGGCGTAATGCGTGGCGGTTGGAACGCACACGGTGTTGGGCAGGGACCGCCGGTGGCTCGCGCCGATGACCAGCACGCGGCGGAAGGTTTTCCCCTGCACTTGGCGCGCGCCGTACGCCGCCGCCGGGCCGGAATAGCGGTAGCCGGCGTGCGGCTGGATCAGCGCGATGACGTCCGGGAGCTTGGCTCCGTCGGCCTGATCCAGGTCGTGCTGCAACTCCCGCGCCAGCGCCTCGCGCTGGCCGCTATACCACTGCCCGGCCAGCGAGGCCTGCATCACCTGCTTTGGCGCCGCGCCGGCGCCGACTGTTTTCGCGTTCATGTTTTTCCCCTCCCGGCACGAGACCAGCAAGCCCGCCGCCAGCATGGCCGCGCAACACCCTCGTGCAATCCTGTAGCCCTTAATCATCGCCATACTCATGATAGCCTCAGTTAAATCCCACTGATTCCGATCCCCATTTTCGCGCCCTTCGCGTGTTTCGTAGTTCCAGTCCCATCTTCATCTGTAATTTTTTCCGTCTTCTCCTTCATCCCAACCATCGTCCCGGCCGCTGCAGTTCGCGTTCGTCCAGCGGCTTGATGCGGCCCGGATAGCGGCCGGCGCGCACGGCCTGCACCCAGCGCGCGGGCGTAGCGCGCAGCCACGTCCAGCCCCCGGCGACCAGCGCCGTCAGCAGTACCATCGTCGTCTTCAGCATTGTGCGGCGGCTCAGTTCCATACGCCGTACACCTTCTTCCCGCAGTCCGGACAGGCGCCGTTTTGCAGCCGGTTCTCCAGCACGCTGAACCCGCTGCGCCGCACCAGCGGTTTTTTGCAGGCCGGGCACCACGTTGTAGCGGCATCGGGTTCCAGGATATTCCCCAGATACACAAAGTAAAGCCCCGCGGCGCGGGCAATGTCGCGGGCCAGGTTCAGCGTCGCCAGCGGCGTCGGGGGCAGGTGCGCCATCAAGTGCTGCGGATAAAACCGCGAAAAATGCAGCGGCACTTCGCGGCCGAGGTGCTCCGCCACCCACCGGCAGAGCTGCTGCAGGTCGCGCTCGCGATCGTTCAGCGTCGGAATGACCAAGTGGATGAGTTCCACTTCCAACCCCATGTCCCGGGCCAGCAGGATGGTGTCCAGCACCGGCTTCAGGGTGGCGCCGCAGACGTCCTGGTAGAACTTGTCGGACAGCGCCTTGAGGTCAATGCGCGCGGCATCGGTGACCCGGAAGAGCTCGCGGGCCGGCTCGCGGTTGATGTAGCCGGCGGTCACCAGGATGTTTTTCAGGCCGGCAGCGCGCGCCTGGGTGCAGGTGTCGAGCGTGTATTCGTAGTACACCACCGGGTCGGTGTAGGTGTAGGAGATCGAGGGGCATTGATACTGGCGCGCCAGCGCGACCAGTTGCTCCGGCGGCAATGCCAGGGCCTCGACCTCCTCCGGATTGCGCTGCGAGATCTCCCAGTTCTGGCAGTTCTTGCAATGCAGGTTGCAGCCGACCGTGGCCAGCGACAGCGTCGGCGTGCCCGGCAGGAAATGGAACACCGGCTTCTTTTCCACGGGATCGATATGCACCGTGCAGGGATGGCCGTACGTCACCGCGTGCAGGCGGCCGTCGAGGTGCACACGGATGCGGCAGTCGCCCCGCCCGCCGGGCGGGATGCGGCACTGCCGCGGACACAATTCGCATTGCAAGTCCATCACAGCACTCCGCTTTCCAGCAAGCCCTACTATACCACGCCGCGACGCGACGGCAGAGCTTTTTTGACATCTCCACCGTCCGGCGCAACCGCAACCAAAGAAAGAGGATTTGCCGCGAAAGATCGCAAAAGAAGCATCGTTTATCGGCGACCGACCTTCCGATCTATGCGTTCTTTGAGATCTTTTGCGGCTAAAACATCCGGCGTTTCTTCAACAGAATCTTAGAAGAGGGGTGTTTGCCTTCAGCCTTCAGCCTTCAGCCTTCAGCCTTCAGCCTTTCCCAGTACCCGGGCCGGCGGGGCTGGTGTCGGCCGGGCGCCTACGCGCCAGACTAGGAACAGCCCCGCCAGGTAGAACACGGTGCCCAGCCCTTCATGGATCATTTCGTACGGCCAGTGCGTGTGCACCGCCGTCAGCGCGATGCTGACGATGCGCAGGGCGTTGCACAACAGGGCCAGGGGGACGGCCACGCCGACCACCGCCGCGCGACGGGTCCAGCGCAAGCCGGGCTGCAGCGCCAGAATGGACGCCAGGATCACCGACGAGGTGAGCAGGCCGAAGCCATTGCACTCCGTCGCCACGAGAAAGCCCTGGTGATTCAGATGGAGCACCAACGCCGGCGGCTGCGCGGCATAGAGCAGCAGGGCCACTTTGACGTCAAACCAAGACAGCACCTGTGCGGACCATTGCGCCGCCACCGCGCGTAACGGCCAGTCGAGCGCTGGGAACAGCGCCGCCAGCAGCCCGAAGGCCAACAGCCCGCCGATGGCCGGCAGGAACCAGCGTACGCTTAACGACCCGAACAGAAATGTAAGAAAGCCGGTGAGCGTAAGAGCAAACGAGATCAGCACCAGCGGAAACTGCAGCCACCGCCAGCGCGCCGCCAGCCACAGGCAGACAAATGCCAGGGCCAGGTATCCCACCCCGTCCGGGTTGAGGTTCGGCTTGATCTTTTTCCAGTCCAGCCGGTCCCAGACGGAGATGGCCAGGGTAAACACCACGAGCACCGCGCCGGTGCCCAGTTGTGCCCGGCTGACGGCCATGCGCTCCATCCACACCAGCAAGGGCGCGTAGATCAGCAGCAGCAACAAGCCCATCACGCCCAGCAGTCCGATGAGAATCCATTGCTTCATGGTTACAGACCAGAATACAGAATTCAGGAGTCAGAATACAGAATGGCCGGGGCATAGGCATCCCCTGCCAAGAGCAGGGCCGGTGTCCTCATTCTGACTCCTGGCTTCTGAATTCTGGCTCCAGCTCGTTATGTTTCATATGACGCCGCCCGGCGGCCGGCCAGCCAGCCGCTCGAGAACGCCCATTGCAGATTAAACCCGCCGCACGGCCCGTCCAGATCGAGCACCTCGCCGGCGAAAAACAGGCCCGGCATTTTCCTGCTGGCGAGCGTCGCCGGCTCCACCTCGCGCAAAGACACGCCGCCGCGCGTGACCATCGCGCGCGCAAATCCCTCCGTCGCCGTGACGGCCAAGGGACATTCCGTCAGACAGCCGACCAGCGTCCGGCGTTCGGGGGCTGTCAGTTGCGCGGCCGTCCGGTCGGCCGCCAGACCCGCCAGCCGCACGACGGTGCGCGCCAGCGCTTGCGGCAAGTCTTCCTCCGCCAGCAGCCGGGCGACGGACTTGCGCCCCTGGTCCTTGCGCCAATGTTCCATTTTTTCCTGAAGGTGGACCGCCGACGCGCCGGGGAGGAGGCTCAGCCGCAACGGCGCCTCCGCCTGGCGCGCCAGGTGCGCGGCCACCGCGCCGGAGAGGTCCAATACCGCGGGACCCGAAAGCCCGCGATGGGTGAAGAGCAGCGCCCCCTGCGCAGCCTGTCGGAGACGTCCGGGTAGGGCCAATTCCAAGCGCGCCTGGGCCAGGGACACACCGGCCAGTTCGCCGGGCCAGGTCTCGCGCGTGACGAGCGGCACGAGCGCCGGCACCGGAGCGACGAGCGCATGGCCCGCCGCCTGCGCCAGCGCATAGCCGCCGCCGGTGCCACCCAGCTCCGGATAACTGCAGCCGCCGGTCGCCAACACCACGGCCGCGGCCGGAATTACTTCGCCGGCGGCGCGCACGCCCTGCAGCCTGCCCGCCGCACACACCAGGCCGGTGACGTTGACACCCAACCGCACCGGCACCGTACGCCGCTCAAGCTCCTGCAGCAACGCCGCCAAAACCGTGGCGGCCGAGTCGGTGACAGGATAGACGTGAAACCCATCCGGGCTGTGCGTGCGCACGCCCAACTCCGCCAAGAACTCCCGCAGACGGTCGGGTCCGCACACGGTCAGCGCCGGCTCCAGGAAACGGCCCTGGCGGCCGAACCGGGCGGGAAAGTCCGCCGCCGGCAGGGTGTTGGTGAGGTTGCAGCGGCCCCCGCCGCTGGCCAGCAGCTTCAGCCCTGGGTGATCCATCTGTTCCAGCACCTGGACACGCGCGCCCTGGCGCGCCGCGGCGATGGTGGCCAACAACCCCGCCGGCCCCGCCCCGACCACCACCACCGCTTTGGAATGCCCAACATTCATGGTTCTGCCGGAATGTTTACACATTCCGCTCCGAGGACGGGTCACGCAGCTCCTCCAAAATGCCAATGGCGGTTTGGGACCACGAGCTGTCGTGGCCGTCTTTTTAGTGTATAATGCCTGCGCCCCTGGCGGCGAGCAAAGATGCCCATGACGGAAGAACTTTTCGACATCGTGGACGAGCAGGGCCGGGTGATCGGCCGGCGGCCGCGGCGGGAATGCCACGGCAACCCGGCGCTCATTCACCAGGCGGTGCATGTACTGGTCTTCAACCGGCCGGGCGATCTTTTTCTGCAGCGGCGGGCGCGGCAGAAGGACATTCAGCCGGGCAAGTGGGATAGCTCTGTCGGCGGGCATATGCAGCCGGGCGAGACGCCGGAACACGCCGCGCGCCGCGAGGCCGGGGAGGAACTCGGGGTGCACAATCCGACCCTGCACTTCGTCTATCAATACCTCTGGCGTTCGCCGCGCGAATCGGAACTGGTGCGCACCTTCGCAACCCTGAGCGAGGGGCCGTTCCGGCTGCAGGCCGATGAAATTGACGAAGGCCGCTTCTGGACGCGCGACGAAATCCGCGCCCACCTCGGCACCGATTGTTTCACGCCGAATTTCGAGTTCGAATTCCGGAAATTCACGGCCGCAGCCCGACCCCTGCTGGAGCGGTTGTTGGGCGAACAAGCTTGAAAGAGGATCATCTCAAGGGCTGTGGGTTCGAAGTGCCGGTGCCGGGCGTGAAGGCCAAGTGGCCGCCCGATACGGCGGCATTGACCGCGTGCGGGGGATTCGGCAGAAAGATCGGGGAGGTAGCTGTCAAATGAGCAATACAGGCGACAACGAAACCGATGTCCCGGCCCTGGAGCAGAACCGGGTTGACCTGGCGCTCTGCCGCCAGTACATCGGAAAGCTCCGGCAGAACGAGCTTCTCACGGCCGAACTCTACGCGCTATTCGCACAGAAAATTCCGCAAGGACGCGCTTTCTGGGAGACGCTTATCGCGGAGGAGAAAGCCCATGCCGAGGTGCTGGCCGGGTTGGAGAAGCTGGTGCAGGAAGGCCAGGCTATTTTCCGGCGTCCCGATCAGTTTCGCCTGCCGGACGTCATGGAGTGCATTAAGTGGACGGAATCGAAGATCGAGCAGTTCGCCCGCGAGGGCGGCAGCATGAACGATGCACTGGAGACGGCTCTCGCGGTCGAGACGACCATGGTGGAATCCAAGTTCTTCGAGGTGATGGACAGGGATCACCCCGGCATGAAACAGGAATTCGAGGAGCTTCGTCAGCACACACTGGAACACGTCAAGAGGATCAAGGACGAACAGGGCCGTGGCCAGCGGCGCCTGTTCTGACAGAAAAGCAGAGGCGTCGCTGGCGACGCCCTCGGGCGTCCTCCCGCTGGAGGACCGCCCCGACATGACCCATTGCAGATTTTCCGATTGAATAATTGCCCATGAGGAGTAGTGTATTGCGGCAGCAATCATGGAGTACGATATGAAACATCCAGCTAAATTTATTGGTGTGGCCGCAGTCGTCATCGGTCTTGGGTTTTCGGCGTCCACAGCGACTTTCGCGGCCGGCATGGCGCACGGATCAGGCATGAGCGTTGGCGTGGGGGTGTCCGGCGGATACCACAATGGCTCTTATGGCGGGTCATATGGGGGAGCCCGGGGGGCGTATTACGGCGGCTACCGTGGAGGATACTACGGTGGCTACCATGGGGGATATGGCGGTGGTTATTGGGGTTGGTATGGCGGATACCCGTTGTCATTCTCGTACTCATACATCGAGCCCGTGACGCCGTATTACTATTCCAGTCCAGCGGTGGGGTATAGTTCGACACCCATCGTGTACAGCTCTCCGCCGGTCGTGTACAGTTCTCCCCCGGTAGTGTACAGCTCGCCGGCGCCGGCCACTGCGGTTTACAGTGCGTCGGCACCGGCGCCCGTGGCGCAAAGTTCACCGCCGGCCCAACCGGGTAATCCAGGTCCGCAATCGGGTGTGGACGACGTCAAGGCGCTGGTCAAAGCGGGGATCGGTGACGACGTCATCGTCAGCCAAATCCGCAATTCCCACATGATTTTTCACCTCACGACATCCGAGATCATCGCCCTGAAGAACAGCGGCGTGAGCGAAAAGGTCATTGATTTCATGATCAACACGACGACGCGCTGAGTTCAACACCTCTGCGATCCAGGCCCTGACCATACGCTCCGCCACCAAGTCCATTATGCCGCACATTGCGACGTTCGCTCGCGCAGTCCATGGTTGACCCAGGCCCGGCGCGGTCGCATGCTGACGCTGACGCATGACGACGGCACAACCCAACGACACGAAAATGCGGCCGTTGTTGGAGTGGCTGCGGCGGCAGTATCCGGATACGCCGAAGACGCGGGCCAAGCAATGGATCGCCGTGGGGCGGGTCCGTGTAAACGGGGACATCATCCGCGTGCCCCACCAGATGCTGGCCGATCCAGCGGGCGCCTTGGAACTGCTGGAGCGGCGCGTCACGGCTTTGGAGTGCGGTCCGACCGGCTGGCAGATTCATCCGCGGGTCAACCTGCTCCACCTGGATGCCGCGCTGGCCGTCGTGAACAAAGGTCCGGGCCTGCTCTCGGTGCCGGCCGCGCCTGACGACATCTCCGCCCTGGGTGTGCTGGCGGATTTTCTGGCGGGTGACGTGCGCGCCCAAACCCGCGGGCTGAGTGGGCGCGGGCATTCCTTGCCGCCCGCCTATCGCCAGTTGCGTCCGCTACCGGTACACCGGCTCGACCAGTATACGAGTGGCGTCTTTTGCATGGCCATGAACCCGAACGCACGCCGCCATTTGATCGGCCAGTTGCAGGCCCACACCATGCGCCGGGAGTACGTGGCCTATGTTGAAGGCCGCCCCGCACCATCCAAAGGCACCTGGCGGAACTGGCTGAAACTGCGCGACGACGAATTGCGCCAGTTCGTCATTACCGCTGCGGAAGCCGAGCGGGCCGGGGCCGCGGCCATGGAGGCGATCACGCACTATGAAGTGATGACGGAGTTTCGGCTGGCCGGCGGCGCCGGCGTGGTCAGCAAACTGCGCTTCCAACTGGAAACCGGCCGCAAGCACCAGATTCGCGCCCAAGCCGCCTACGCGGGCCTGCCGCTGGTGGGCGATCATGTGTATAACCGGAAATATCGCGATAACGCCCCCCCCGCTCCACGCCTGGAGTTTCCGCGTCAGGCGTTGCACGCCGCCGTGCTGAGTTTGGAACACCCCGCGCCACCTAACGCCCGGATGACGTGGACCGCCACCCTGCCGAAGGATTTGCGTAAACTCGAAGCTTTGTTGCGCACCGGACGAATCTGACGTCGGTGGAGCGTGCGGCGTAGCGCACCGGCCGCGCTACGATGCCGACGCGCCGAGGCCCGCCTGAACCAGGCGGGCCGTTTTTTTGACAATAGGTCCAGAGGTCAAAGAATTACACTACAAAGCGCCTCCTGACCTGGGTTGTTTATG
>CAIQIC010000488.1 GCA_903871765.1 uncultured Lentisphaerota bacterium | reverse complement strand
GGGCCCGGTAAAAATGATTTTCGGCATAGGTCACCGGTCGCGAGGGATCGAGTTCACGCGCCACCGCGCGGAGCTGCCGAAAGGCCGGGCGCGAGCGCGCTTCGTTGCCGATCCCCCAGAGGATGATGGACGGATGATTCCGATCGCGCTGCAGCATGGCACGGAATTGCCGGACGGCCTGGTGCAGCCAGCGGCCGGCACGGACGCTCTTCCAGGAAGCCAGTTCGGCGTACACCAGCAGGCCCAGTTCGTCACAAGCCTCCAGAAAGGCCGGCGACTGGGGATAGTGCGCAAGGCGGACGAAGTTGAGGCCCAGTTGCTGGATCAGCCGCGCATCTTCCCGGTGCAGGACCGCCGGCAGGGCCTGGCCGAAACCGGGCATGTTTTCGTGCCGGTTGACCCCGCGCAGCTCCAGCCGTTCACCATTCAGGAAGAATCCCTGATCCGGGCGAAATTCCGCCAGTCGGAAGCCCAAGCGGATTTCGGTCGCATCCCGCCAGCGGCCTGCTTCCAGCAAGGCCCCGCGCGCTTGATAAAGATGCGGCTGCGCCGGCGACCAACGCCGCGCGCCCGGCACGGCGATGCGCGTGGTTATATCCTCACGGACTTCACCCGGAGCCAGACGCAGTTCAAGGGCGGCTTCATTGCCTGCGATATGCCAGCGCACCACGCAGTGCCGTTCGCGCGCCGACCGGTTAGCGACACCGAAGCGGATGATGGCCGCCGGTGCAGGCTCCAACACGTTCTCGCACGTGACCTGGGGATGTTCGAGCAGTTGCAGGTCCGGCTTGCCGGCCAGCCGCACCTGGCCGGCTAAACCGCCGTACAGCAGAAAATCCGGGTTCTTGATACCTGGCAGGATGCTCGCTCCGCAGCGGTTGGTCAGCCGGATACACAGTTGATTATCGCCGTTGAAATCCAGGTATGGAGTTACATCGAGCGTGAAGCCCAGATATTGCCCATCCACCCGGCCCACCATGCGCCCATTGAGCCAGACATCGCCGGTGCCATAGAAGCCGTCGGCTTCCAACATCCACCATAACTCGCCAGACTGAGCATCGGGCGGCAGCCGGAAGCTTTTCCAGTATACGCCCGGCCCGCGGTAGTAGGTCACGCCTTCCTGGAAATCGTCCTGCGCATTCCACGTATGCGGCAGATCCACCGCGGCGGCGTCACCCGCCGGCACAGTATGCAACTGCCACCGCCAAACACGTCTTCTGGCAAAGCGCCAATCCCGGCTCAAATCAACAACCCTGCGTTGCCGGATCTCTTCGATCAAATGGGTTTCGACGGCAGCCATCATGTTTCCAGTAGCACACCACAGCAGCCCGTGAAAACTTTAAGTCTTTTCGGCTGATCAAACCGCACAGCACACCAGCTGGCGCCACCATTCAATGTTCTCCAGCTTGGTCTTGATGGCGTTGGCAAAGTGCGCCGCCAACGCGCCGTCCACGATACGGTGGTCGCTGGAAAGCGTGATCTTCATCATCTGCCGCACGACGATTTTGCCGTCCCTGACCACCGGCTGCTGGGTAGTGCTGGAGACCGCGAGGATCGCGGCCTCGCCGGGGTTGATGATCGCCGTGAAACTCTCGACGTTCAGCATGCCCATGTTGGAGATGGTGAACGTGCCGCCGGTCATTTCGTCGGGCAGCAGCTTGCCGTGGCGGGCTTTTTCGAACAGCGCAGCCGCGCGGTCGTGCAATTCCGCCAGGGTCAGTTTGCCGGCATCGTGCACCACGGGCACCACGAGGCCGCTGTCCAGCGACACCGCCAGGCCGAGGTTGACCTGGCTGTGCCACCAGACATTCTTGCCATCCGTGGAGCTGTTGACAGTCGGAAATTCCTTGAGGCTCAACGTTACCGCCAGCGCGATGAAGTCGGTGACGGAATACAGCCGCCCCTGGGCCTTGAGTTCGGCACGGTAGGCCAGGAGGTCGGTCATATCCACGGCCACCGTGACGAAGAAGTGGGGCGTGCCGGTGAAGCTTTGCGTCAGCCGCCGCGCAATCACCTGCCGCATCTTGCTCAGGGCCTGCGGCTGTTCGGCCACCGCGCGCTGAACGTCCGCGACCGTGATCTTGCCGCCCTCGCCGGTGCCGCGGAGCGCCAGCACGTCGAGCTGCGCCTGCGCGGCCATGGCCTTGGCGGTTGGAGTGATCTTGAGTTGCGCATAACCCTTAGCTTCGAGATAGGCGCGCACATCCTTTTCGACGATGCGGCCGCCCGGCCCGGTGCCATGGATCGGAGCGGGATGGATCACGCTGCGCTCCGCCAGCGCCTTGGCCCGCGGGCTGATGCGCAGCCGCTGCGGAACAACCGGCTGCGCGGCTTGCGGCGCAAGGCTTGAGGCTTGAGGCGCAACAGCCGGAACCGCTGCAGCCACCGCTTTAGTTTCCTGTTTCGGCTGACTGACTTCTGCCTTCTGACTTCTGCCTTCCACTTGGGGCGCGGCGGGCAGCGCCTCGCCGGGCTGGCCGACCCACGCCACCACGGTTTGCACCGGCACGGTGCCGCCTTCGGGCGTCAGGATTTTCAGCAGCGTCCCCTCGAAAAAACTCTCGACTTCCATGTTGGCCTTGTCGGTCTCGATTTCGAAGAGGATGTCGCCTTGGGCGACCCGGTCGCCCTCCCGTTTGAGCCATTTCACGATGGTGCATTCCTCGGTGAACTGGCCCGGCTTCGGCATGGCGATGGGATGTGGCATGGTTATCTTCTCCCGATATCATTCTTGCGCAAACCTTTCCCCTCACAAAATCTTTTTCGCGGCGGCCACAATGTCGTTGGCGTTCGGCAGGAACGCGGCCTCGAGAATGTGCGACTGCGGCGCGATGCCGTTCCGGGCGCCCACGCGCAGCACCGGCGCGTCGAGTTCGTCGAACGCGTGTTCCATGATCAGCGAGGCGATCTCGCCGGTGAAGCTGCCGATGGAGATCGCCTGGCTGACGACCACGCATCTGCCGGTTTTGGCCACCGAGCGCAGAATCGTGTCCAGGTCCAGCGGCACGAGCGAGCGGATGTCCACCACCTCGGCGCTGATGCCCGCGGCGGCGAGCTGCTCGGCGGCCTTGAGCGCATCGAGGATCGCCGGACCCCAGCCGACCAGCGTAATGTCCTGGCCCGCGCGCTTCACGTCGGCGACGCCAATGGGCACGACGTAATCCTCTTCCGGCACCACGCCCTTCTCGCTGTAGAGCAGCTGCGACTCGACGAACATGACCGGGTTGTCGTCGCGGATGGAGGCCTTGATCAGGCCCTTCGCGTCGCAGGCGGTGGCGGGATAGACCACATACATGCCCGGGATGTGGGCAAACACGCTCTCCAGCGTCTGCGAGTGCTGGCCGCCGTAGCCCTTGCCGCCGCCCACCGAGGCGCGGATCACCAGCGGCACCTTGGTCTGCGCGCCGCTCATGTAATGCCACTTCGCGGCCTGGTTGCTGATCTGGTCCGACGCCATCAGCGCGAAGTCCATGTACATCAGCTCGGCCACGGGCCGCAAGCCGGCCATCGCCGCGCCCACCGCCGTGCCGCAGATGCACGCCTCGGAGATCGGCGTGTTGAACACGCGGTCGCGGCCGAACATCTCCAGCATGCCTTTGGTCAGCTTGAACGCGTTGCCGTACTCGGCCACGTCCTCGCCGTAGAGCACCACGCGGTTGTCGCGCAGCATCTCCTCGACCATGCCCTCCTTGATCGCGTCGCGATAGTTGATCTTGCCGTCCTTGTCGCGCTTGACCTTCGCAGCGTCCTTCTGGATCAGCTTGACCTGCCGGAATTCCGCCGGCACGACGTCGGCCTGCGTGTCGGTGTACATGTACTTGATCACGTCCGCGGCGACGGGGTCGGCCGCGTTGGCGGCGCGCACCGCGGCGCGCGCGTTGCGATCCTTGACGCGCTTTTCTGTTGCGGCGAGGCCTGCCTCCGTGGCGGCCTGGGCCTCGAGCAGTTGTTTCTTAAACGTCTCGATCGCGTCCACCGCGCGCCAGGCGGCTTCCTCGTCCTTGGTGCGGTATTCCATGCGCGGATCGCCGAGCGAGTGGCCGTAGTAGCGGTAGGTGTTCACCTCCAGCAGCACCGGCCCCTGGCCCTGGCGGCAGCGTTCGGCGGCGCGGGTCACGGCCTCGCGCACGGCGAGCACGTCCATGCCGTTGACGATCTCCGCGTGCATGTTGTTGTCGGCGAAGCCGGCGGCGCGGCGCGCGAGGTTCTTGACGCCCATGACCTCGTCCTCGGCGCGGCCGGTCATGCCGTACTGGTTGTTCTGCACGAGGAAGATGATCGGCAGGCCGAACTTGTGGTTCTTAGCCAGATGGTTGGTCCACTGCACTTGCGCGGCCCAGTTCAGCGCCTCGAGCACCACGCCGTTCGCGTAGGCGCCGTCGCCCGCGAAGCAGCAGATCACGCCATCGCTATGCTGATAGCGCATGGCCATCGCCGCGCCGGTGGCGATCGGCACGCCGCCGCCGACAATCGCGTTCGCGCCCAGGTGACCGATACGGAAATCGGCGATGTGCATGCCGCCGCCGCGGCCCTTGCAGTAGCCATCTTCCTTGCCGAACAGCTCAGCGATGGTGCGGTAGACGTGGTCCTCCAAAACCTCTTCCAGCAGCGCGGCGCCTTGTTTCGTGGAGCCGGGGACGCGCGCGCGGAGCAGGGCCTCGTCCATCTGGCGGATCGCCACGGAGCCTTTGGCCAGGCTGTCGCCATGGCCACGGTGGGTGCTGGTGATTTTGTCCATCAGCCGCAGCGCGCTGCAGGCGCCAACCGCCGTACCTTCCTGGCCGATGGAGACATGCGTCGGCCCGCGGTAGTTGAACGTCGGGATCGGCTCGTAGGCGCCGGAGCGCAGGCGGACGATCATGTCCTCCACCTCGCGCACCATCAGCATGTCCTCGAGGATATCCAGCGCCTGGGCCTTAGTCAAGCGCTTGGCCTTCAGTTCGCCAGCCAAGTCGCCATTAAAACGGTACGCGGGGATTTCCCCGCAGTCCAGCGTGAACGGCTTGAAATCCGGCCGTTTGTTGCTCAGATAATTCGGCATGTCGCTTTCCTTTCCCGTGGCATTAGTTTCCATATGAAAGTCTTTCGGATTATTCAATTTTCTTTGGTTGCGGCTGCGCCGGGCTATGCAATCTGTGGATCTCTTTCCGCTGCTCAAACGTGCTGCACCTTCACGCCGCGCTGCGCCAGGGCCCTGGCCCAGGCGGCATCCAGTTTTTTATCCGTGATCAGCACATCCACCTGCTCCAGCCGCCCGGCGCGGGCAAACAACACCTTGTCGAACTTGCTGTGGTCCGCCAGCAGCACCACCTCCCGCGCGCGGTGCATCACCAGCTCCTTCGTATACGCCTCGCCCGGGTCGGTGGTCGTCAGCCCGTCCGGCGTCAGTCCCAGGGTGCCCATGAACGCGCGGTCCACATGCAGTTCCTCCAGCACCGACCGCGTCAGCGGGCCGACCAGCGTCTGGCTCAAGCGCCGCAGCTCGCCGCCGACCAGGATCAGCCGCGGGCCCGCCCCCGCCAGCTCGATGGCCGCCCGCAGCGAATTGGTCACCACCGTCACCTGCGTCCGGTCGCGCAGCAGCCGCGCCAGCGCCAGCACCGTCGAGCCGCCATCGAGATAAATCGTCTCGCCCGGCCGGATCAGTTGCAACGCCGCCTGGGCGATCCGCTGCTTCTCGCGGGCCGCGCGCGCGGTCTTGTCGTCGAACAGCGGCTCCGCGAGCCGGCTCTCGACGCTGACCGCGCCACCGTGCACCCGCCGCAGATCGCCGCACTGCTCCAACTCCGCCAGATCGCGCCGCGCGGTCGCCGTGGACACGTCCAGCTCCCGGCACACCTCCTGCAGGCGCACCACGCGCCGCGCGCGCACCAGCTCGCGGAGCCGGCCCAGCCGTTCCGCCGCCAGCGCTTTTTCTGTCGGATCGTGTGCCATGATTGAACGGTGAAAACATATGATCGATTGTGATCGAAGTCAATCACATAAATTCAGCGCGTCCGGAGGCCGTCTGCGACCTTGGGCCGATGTTCGTCAGCCTTGCCTTTTCAGGCATCGTCCGACATCATGTCCACCATGAAAGTGATGCAAAGTCCGGAGAGCGGCAACAATCAATTTCTCCTCTACACCGCGCCGGACGGGGCGGTGAAGGTGGAGGTTTTCCTCAAGGACGAGACGGTCTGGCTGACGCAGAAGGCGCTGGCTGCGTTGTTCGGGGTCAACGTGCCAGCCGTCAACAAGCACCTGAAGAACATCTTCGACTCCGGGGAACTAGCAGAAGCTTCAGTTGTTTCCATTTTGGAAACAACTGCCGCCGACGGCAAAACCTACCAAACCCGCTTCTACAACCTCGATGCCATCATCGCGGTGGGTTACCGGGTGAACAGCTACCAGGCCACACCGTTCCGCATCTGGGCGACGAAGACCAATTCGTCCAGCGAGCATCAATAACCGTCGAGGTCTTTCAGAATTTCCCCAAGCCATTCCGCGCCCTCACGGGTCCCGGTGGGCGGTCCGCGGACTGAAGGCGGGGAGGCAGACGGCGATATAGTCGGCGCCGCCGGCGTGGGGCGAGGAGTATTGGACCCATTCATTTCTGGCCACCAGCACCGCCTGTCCGGCACAGACGTCCAGCGTCTGTACGCGCGTGGCGACGCGGAGGGTGCCGGCCAGCACGACGGTGTATTCGTCGAATTCCGGCGTCTGGCCCGGCTCGCGCCAGCCGGCAGGACTGCGCATGCGCGCGATGCTGAGCGCTTCCGTGCCGGAGTTCACCCGCCCGATATATTCCTCGATGAACTTGGGCGGTTGTCCGGCGGCTTCGATCCTGGTCGGCGCGGCCATCAGTCGCGGCATGTTAATCTCCTGGTGTCATCCGGCTTCACGTCCCGCGGGTGCGGGAGCGGGAGCGGTCGTCGAGCCGGGGTTGTTTGAGCTGCTGCAAGTGCTCCCGGGCGGCGGCCAGTTTCCGGGAGTACGAACCTTTTTTAAAGTCGGACAGCCACTTGCGCAGGATGAGCCAGCCGCCGAACCGTATCAAATCGTTGCGCCACGTCCGGTACCAGCGGCGCCATCCCGCCTTGAGGTTGTGCAGCGAGAACACCAGGGACGGAAACACCAGCGTGTGCAGGCCGATGGCAAACAGATACCGGAAGCGGTAGAAGCGGCCCATGATCTTTTGCGCGGCGGCCAGCAACTGCTCGGCGGTCAGGGGCGCGTCCGGCTCGAACAGCGGGAAGTTGCCGTCGTAATATTCCCAGCCGATCTGTTCGTGCGGGTAAATCCTGTTTTGCCGGGCCAGCCGCGCGGTCATCTCGGTGCCGGGCAACGGACCCGGCAGGAGAATCTGGATGGTGTCGATCCTGGCCCGCCGGATGAATTTTCGGAACCGCTTGATCCGCTCCCGGGCGGGCATGGACCAGGTGACCCCCTCCGGCATGGGATAGCCGAAGATGAACATGCCGTGCACCAGGAACCCGGCCTGGCGGTAGAGGTGGGTCATCGCGACCATGTCGTCGGGGCGCAGGTGCTTGTGCATGGCCTCGAGCTCCTCGGGGATCGGCGACTCGAAGCCGATGGCCACGGTGTTGACGCCCGCGCCGCGCATGGCCCGGAGCAATTCCGCGTCATGCGCCTTGTCGAGCCGGATCTGGAGTGTGAAATCGAGCCGGACGCGGATCATCTGCTGGTAGGCGCGCAGCAGCTCGCAAAGGCGCAGGGCCTCGGTCCGATGCTGGCCGAACAGGTCGTCTACCAGGAAGAAGGTCCGCGCGTTGTGCCGTTCCACCAGCGTCGTGATCTGGTTCAGCGCATATTCCGGCGCCGGGCAGCGCACCTTGCCTTTGACCGTGCAGAATTCGCAATTCATCCCGCAGCCGCGCACCCAGCCCACGGGGAAGAGCTTGATCCGGGCATTCATCACCAGCGAGAAATCCGGCCGCGGGAGGCTTTCGAAATCCGTGATCGGCTCGCGCGGCGGCGTCTGCACGAGCTGTCCGTCGCGCCGGAAGGCGACGCCCCGCACCTCGGCCACGTCGCGCGCACCGCCGAGCGCCGGCAGCAGATCCCGGATCGTCGCCTCGCCTTCGCCCAGGACCAGGTAATCCAGCCCCTGCTCCAGCCCCTCCCGGATGTTGTCGCCCACAAAGTGCTGGCCGCCCGCGATCAGGAGTATCCCGCGGTTCTTGAACGCGGCCACCAATTCATAGACCCGTGGAATGGTGCTGGTCAGCCCGCCGTAAAAGCCGATGACGGCGGCGGGCCGCAGCCACTGCAGGGCTTCATAATCCGGCCGGCCGCGGCCGTCGCGCGGGCCATACCGCTGGTAGTTGTTCTCGTCAATCACCTCGGCGTCCCAACCCTCCAGCTTGTTGGCCACGCTGGCGATGCTGACGGGCCCCAGCGCCGTGGTGACGTTGGCAATCCGCGAATAGATATTGAAGGTCGGATAGGCGGGTACAATGATGCGGAGCAAGGATCGTCGCGGGGCGACGGTCATTGAAAGCAACCCCTGAACTGCTGAGCCGTCCGGCATAACTGCCACCCAATCTAAGAACAATTATACACCGGCGCTGCGCGGTGACAACCTTCGGCGCGGAACATATTTCCAAACCGTGGAAAACCGGAGGCTTGCGTTGCATGGGGAGCGCAGGCTTCCAGCCTGCTCTGGCCGGCATCTTGCCGGCCAGCATCCGCAGCACACTTCTGTGCTCTATCAACGAGGCAGGATGCCTCGTTGGGCAGGCTGGAAGCCTGCGCTCCCGGTCACGGAATCTTCATCCGCTGGAACCCGGCCAGCCAGATCACCGCCCCGCCCAGGAGGGTGCCCGCCGCGCGACCGGTGAGCCGCCGGCCCGTGAACGGCGTGTTGCGGGATTTGCTGACGAACTCGTCCGGCTTCACGATCCAAGCGGTGTCGAGGTCGAGCAGGGCCAGGTCGGCGATCGTACCCGCGGCCAGACTGGGCGGCGGCAGGCCGAGCACCTCCGCCGGTCCGGTGGTCCACCGGCGCAGCCAAGTCAACAAGTCCATCCGGCCGCCCACCACCAGTTCGGTATAGGTTACGCCCACGGCGGTCTCCAGGCCGACCACGCCGGACGGCGCATGCAGGAAACCGCGCGCCTTGGCCGCGGCCGTATGCGGCGCGTGGTCGGTGGCGAAACACGTCAGCGTGCCGTCCGTCAGGCCCTCGATCAGGGCGGCGCGATCGGCGGCGGAGCGCAACGGCGGATTCATCTTGAAGTTGGCGTCGTCGGGCCTGACTTCAGCGTCGGTCAAGGCCAGGTGATGCGGGGTCAGTTCGCCGGTAACGCGCACGCCGCGGGCGCGGGCGGCGCGAATCAGGCGCACGCTCTCTGCGGCGGAGACGTGCTGGATATGCACCGCCGCGCCCGTGGCCGTGGCCAGCGCGATGTCGCGCGCGACGATTTTCGTCTCGGCCTCCGACGGCACGCCGGGCAGGTGGCAGCGTTTAGAATATTCACCTGCGTGCATCACGCCGGCTTTTTCCAGCGCGTGATCCTCGGCATGCTCCATCAGCACCTTGTCGAGACGCTTTGTTTTGCGCAGTGCTTTTTCCAGCAGCGCGGCGCTCGCCACCACGCTGCCGTCATCGGTGAAGGCCGTGGCGCCAGCCGCCGCCAGCGCCGCAAGGTCGGCCAGTTCCACGCCCTTGCGACCCTTCGTGACGCAGCCCGACGGCAGCACGCGGGCCAACCCGACTTCCGCGCCGCGCTGCAACACGCGCCGAATGATCTCCGGCGTCGTGTGCGGCGGCAGGGTGTTGGGCATGGCGACGATGGTCGTGAACCCGCCGTGCGCCGCTGCGCGGGCGCCGGTTTCAATGGTTTCGGCCTCCTCGCCGCCTGGTTCGCGCAGATGGACGTGCAGATCAATCAAGCCGGGGACCACCACCAGTCCGCGCGCGTCCAGGCAGGCCGCGTCCGGCGGCAGCGCGGCGGGCCTGGGGATGATCCGCCCGTCGCGGATGAACAGGTCGGCGACCTCGTCCCGGCCCGTCGCCGGATCCACGAGCCGCCCGCCCCGGATATAAATCTCCCCCGACATGACATCAGATCCCAACAACAAATCCGAAATCCGAACATCGAAATCCGAAACAAATTGAAAAATCAAAACAAGAAATTCAAAACGAGGATGCGCCGTCTCGTTTGGATTTTTTTAAGTACTTGAATTTCTGATTTATTTCGAATTTTACATTTCGATATTCGAATTTCCGGCAAGCGCGCTATTCGCAAATGCTAACTACTTTCCATCGTCCGTTCATTACGCCGCCGCTCCCGCGCCCAGTCC
>CAIQIC010000487.1 GCA_903871765.1 uncultured Lentisphaerota bacterium | reverse complement strand
GCTGATCTGCCACGGCCTCGGCACCGGCGCGCTGTTTCTGCTGGTGGGCGCGCTGGACGACCGCCTGCACACGCGCGACTTGCGCCGCCTGGGCGGCCTGTGGGCCGTCGTGCCGCGCCTGGGCGCCCTGATGCTGTTCTTCGCCCTCGCCTCGCTGGGCCTGCCGGGGCTTGGCAACTTCGTGGCCGAATTTCTGGTGCTGCTGGGGTCGTTCCAAGTCAGCCGCGCCGCCGGCGTGGCGGCCGCCACGGGGCTGGTGGCCGCAACGGTCTATGCCCTGTGGATGATCCAGCAGACCTTGCATGGCCCGGCGCGCGCGCCGGCGCAGCCGCCCGCTGACCTGACCGGCCGCGAACTGGCCGCCTTGTTGGCGCTGGGCGCCGCCCTGCTGTGGCTGGGCTTGTACCCGCAGCCGGCGCTCGACGCGGCCGCACCCGCCCTGGCAAACCTGCAACGCGCTATGGCCGGCAATAACGCGCATGATGGTTCCGGGTACTACCGGAATGTTTACACATTCCGCTCCGGGGAAGAATCGGTCTGCTCCACCCAGCACACGAATGACTGGCCGTATGGCCGCGAAAGAGCACAAGGATCACAAAACAGGAAGGATGCTTTGCGATCTCTGCGTTCTTTCGCGGCAATTCCACCCGGGGGTGCGCGATGAGCGCCGGCGATGTGCTGTCGCTGGCGCCGCTCCTGGTGCTGGGCGGCGCGGCCGTGGGGGTGATGCTGGCGGCGGCCTTCTTCCGCAGCCACCGTCTGGCGGTGGTGCTGACGCTCGCGGCCTTGGCGTTGGCGGGCGCAGCGCTGGCCGTGGCGTGGCCGCTGGCGCCCCGCCAAATCACGCCGCTGCTGCTGATCGACCGGGTTGCTTTGTTTTATACCGGGCTGATGCTGGCAGCCGCGCTGTTCACGGTGCTGTTCGCCTTCGGCTATCTGGAAAAGAATCCGGTTGCGCGGCGCGAGGAGTATTACGTCCTATTGCTGACGGCGACGCTGGGCGCCGGCGTGCTGGTGGCCAGCAATCATTTTGTGTCGTTCTTCCTCGGGCTGGAATTACTCAGCGTGTCGCTCTTCGCGCTGGTCGCCTATCCGCGTACGCCCGCGTTGTGCATCGAGGCCGGGGTGAAATACTTGGTGCTGGCCGGCACGTCGTCCGCCTTCCTCCTGTTGGGCATGGCCCTGGTTTATGCGGCGCTGGGCACCCTGGAGTTTCCGCGCCTGGTCGCGGCGGCCGCCGGCGGCGCGGCACCGGGGCGGCTGCCCCTGGCGGGCGTGAGCCTGATGCTCGTCGGCGTGGGCTTCAAACTCTCCTTGGTGCCCTTCCATCTGTGGGCGCCGGATGTTTATCAGGGCGCGCCGGCGCCGACGGCGGCGCTGGTGGCCACCGTGTCCAAAGGCGCTGTCTTTGTTCTGTTGCTGCGCAACTTCGGCCCCCTGTTGGCGCCGCCGTCGGCGGCCCTGGCCGCCGTTCTGACCGTGCTGGCGCTCGTCTCGATGTTCGCTGGCAACTGGCTGGCCCTGCTCCAGCAGAACGTCAAACGCCTGCTGGCCTATTCCTCGATCGCCCACATGGGTTACCTGCTGGTGGCCCTGCTGGCCGGCGGCCGCTGGGCGCCCGTGGCTGTCGCGGTCTATCTAACGGCCTACTTCGTCACCATGCTGGGCGCGTTCGGCGTCGTGACCGTGCTCTCGACACGCGTGCGCGACGCCGATGCGCCCGAGGATTATCTCGGCCTGGCCTGGCGGCGTCCCTGGCTGGCCGGAGTATTCGCGCTCATGCTGCTCTCGCTGGCCGGCATCCCGCTGACGGCGGGTTTCGTCGGCAAGTTCCTCGTCCTGGGTTCCGGCGTGCAGGCGCGCCTCTGGCTGTTGGCCGCCGCACTGGCGGTCAACAGCGCCATCGGCCTGTTCTATTACCTCCGGCTTATCGCGCTGCTGTTCCGGCCGCCGGCCGGCGCGTCCGCGCCGGGCCGGCCCTGTGGCCGGCTGGCGGGCGTAGCGCTCACGGCGCTGACGCTGGCGCTGGTGTGGCTGGGCGTCTATCCCGCGCCGCTGCTCCAACTGATCCGCCTACTGTTGCCCGATTGAATGCCGTCGCCCAGCGCGACGACATTCAATAGCGAATAAGTCTGTGCTGACCTGGAGATTAAACCAGGATAGCAGGATTCTTATGCACTTTACAGGAAGAATGAGGGTGGCTGGCGGGAGCGCGGGCATCTTGCCCGCGCCTGCCGACATCTTGTCGGCAGGCATCATGGTCACCGGTTTGTTCTGCTGGCAACGCGGCAAGATGCTGCGTTGGGCGGGCTGGCTTGCCCGCCGTAGCCGCTTCGGCGCAGGCAGGAAGCCCGCGCTCCCTTTCTGATGTTCACAGGATCAGCATGGCGTCGCCATAGCTGTAGAAGCGGTAGCGCTCGCGGATGGCCTCGGCGTAGGCGCGCCAGATCAAGTCCCGGCCGGCGAAGGCGCAGACCATCAGCAGCAGGGTGGATTTCGGCAGGTGGAAATTGGTCAGCAGGGCGTCCACGACGCGGAACGCATAGGGCGGGTAAATGAACAGACGGCTGCGGCCCGCAGCCGGCACGACGCGGCCCGCGTGCTCGGCGGCGACGGTTTCCAGCGCGCGGACGCTAGTGCTGCCCACGGCCACGATGCGGCCGCCGGCGGATTGCGTTTGCGCGAGCAGCGCGGCGGTCTCCGGCGGCAGAACGTAGCGCTCGGCCTCCATGCGGTGCTCCGCGATGAGCGCCGCGACGATGGGCCGGAAGGTGCCCAGGCCGACGTGCAGGGTCACGGCGGCGCGGCGCACGCCGCGGGCGGCCAGCGTCGCAAGCAGCTCCGGCGTGAAATGCAGTCCGGCGGTGGGCGCGGCCACCGCGCCGGGGTGGCAGGCGTACACGGTCTGGTAACGTTCGCGGTCGGAGTCGGCCGTGTTGGGCGATGCGGCATGAAGTGATGATTGATGCGTGATGGGTGATGAGGGTTGGGGGGACGCGCCTGCGGCCTTCGGCCCTCGGCCTTCAGCCCTCCGTATGTACGGCGGCAGCGGCGGCTGGCCGAAGCGGTCCAGCAGGTCCGTGATCGGCAGCGCGCTGGCGAGGCGCACGGTGACGCGGCCGTTTTCGCCCGCGGCAAGCAGCGTGGCGGTGGCTTGACCGTCGGCCAGGGTCAACACCGCGCCGCTGCGCGGCCGGCGCGAACCGGCCTGCAAGAGAGCCTCCCAGACGGCCGGCGTCAACTCCTCGAGCAGCAACAGCTCCACCCGGCCGCCGGTGGGCTTGTGGCCGAAGAGGCGGGCCGGGATCACCCGGGTGTTGTTGACCACCAGCAGATCGCCGGCGCGCAGACAGGCCGGCAACTCCGCGAAACGCCGGTGGTCCAGCGCGCCGGTGGCGCGGTGGACGACCAACAGCCGGGATTGGTCGCGCCGCGAGGCGGGCGTTTGGGCGATCAATTCCGGCGGCAGGCGGTAGGCAAAATCCTCAAGTTTCAGGGGGGTCATAAAAAAGTTGACGCCGGCTGCGCGGTAACGTATATTTCTTTACTCGAGTGTGCGCTGATCGAAGGCATCATTGCTAAAGGAGAAAAAAATGCAAGCTATCCTGCGGAAATTGCGCCGACGCGCGTTTACCCTGATTGAATTGTTGGTCGTAATATCCATCATTGCGATCCTGGCGGCGGTTCTGCTGCCGGCGGTGTCGGATGCCTTGACCAGAGGCAAGATGACCGGCGTGTTGAGCAACGGGCGCAGCATCTATATGGCGGCGTTTGGCAAGAGTATTGAGGATCCCACCGGGACCGATGTCAATGCGGCCAAGGCGTTGCCGAGGACCGGTGATTTCTCGGATTCCTCGACCTATTTCAGCTATATGATAACTAACGGCGTGATGAATGTTAAATCCGCCTTTTTCTCAGGGCCGGGCATGACGCCGCCGTCCAACCCAACTAATATACCGTCGGCTTCTCCGGGCAATGCGTGGAATGCCGTTTTGGATATCAACGATTCTACGATGGACGGCGTACCTTTTATCTTCACCCGAAACTTGGTACTGTCCGTACTGCCGGGTGTGGCACTCATGACCACACCTTTGCAGCAAGATGCTTCCGGACTTTCTTTTGCCTTGAAAGGGTGTTGCGTCGTGGGCAAGGGCGGATCGGCCGTCGTGCTCAAGCCGGCGATGTTGGTTTCAAATTTCTGTCCCCAGACGCAATCGGCAACCAATGCCGTCATTAAGCCGTAATAGAAACTGAGCCGGCGTAAAACAACTCCCTTCCGGCTGGATGGCTGGAAGGGAGTTTTTCTTGGATTGCAGACGCGTGGCAACAACGTAAGATAGCCGCCGGCGCGAGGTGGCCATGTGCGGCATTGTCGGATATATCGGTTCGCGGCCGGCGGTCGCGTTGCTGGTGAACGGACTCAAGCGGCTGGAATACCGCGGCTATGATTCGGCGGGCGTGGCGGTGTGGGAAGATGGCCGGCTCGCCGTCCGCAAGAGCCCCGGCCGGCTGGCGGTGCTGGAGCAGCAATTGACCGCACGGCCCGTCACGGGTTCGTTGGGGGTGGGACACACCCGCTGGGCCACGCATGGCGAGCCCACGGAGCTCAACGCGCATCCGCATACCGATTGTACCGGGCGCATCGCCGTCGTCCATAACGGCATCATCGAGAACTACCGGGAACTGCGTGCCGAGCTGGAACAGCAGGGACACGCCTTCCGTTCGCAAACCGACACCGAGGTCATCCCGCATCTGATCGAAGCGGAGTTGGCCGCCGGCGCGCCGTCGCCGGAGGAGGCCATCCGCCGCGCGTTGCGCCGCGTCCAGGGCGCATTCGCGTTGGGCCTTCTCTTTCAGGAGCAGCCGCAGACGTTGTATGCGGCGCGCCGCGGCAGTCCGCTGATCATTGGCGTCGGGCAGGGCGAAAATTTCATCGCCAGCGATGTCCCCGCCATCCTGGATCAAGTGCGCCGCGTGATCTATCTGCAGGACGGGGAACTATGCGCGCTCCGCGCCGACGGCGTGAGCATCTTCCGCCTGGACGGCACGCCGGTGGTGCCGGTCATTCAGGAGATGACCTTGGCGGCGAAGGCGGTGGACAAGGCGGGCTTTGAGACCTTCATGCTCAAGGAGATTCACGAGCAGCCGCGCATCTTGCGCCATCTGCTCCTGCAGCACGCCTGGCAGGAGGATACGGTGGCCATGCCGGGACTGGGCCTGGGCGCCCCGTATTTGCGCAAGTTGAACCGCGTGATGATCGTCGCCTGCGGCTCGGCCTTTCACGCCGGCATGTATGGCAAACTGTTGTGGGAACAGTTGACCAGCCTGGCCGTGGAGACTGACCTGGCCAGTGAATTCAGGTATCGCGATCCTAAAATTGATCCGGGCACGCTGGTGGTGGCCGTTACGCAATCCGGCGAAACCGCCGACACGCTGGCCGCCCTTCGCATGGCGAAGAGCTGGGGTTGTAAAGTCCTGGCCATCTGCAATGTTCCCGGCAGCAGCGTGGTGCGCGAGAGCGACGCGGTATTCTTCACCGAAGCCGGTCCGGAAATCGGCGTCGCCTCCACCAAGGCCTTCACCGCCCAGCTCATGGCTTTTGCCCTGCTGGCCATCCACCTCGGCCGGGCGCGCGGCGAACTCGGCGCCGCGGAGGCGCGCGCAAGCCTGCAGGCCATGCAGGCGGTGCCCGATGCCATCCATTATGTGCTGGACCGTGCGGAGGCCATCCGCCGGCTGGCCGACAAGCACCACGACGGGCCCAGCTCGCTGTACCTGGGCCGCCGTTTCAATTACCCCACCGCCCTCGAAGGCGCGCTGAAGAACAAGGAGATCTCCTATCAGCACGCCGAAGGCTATGCCGCCGGCGAGATGAAACACGGTCCCATCGCCCTGATCAACGAATACCTGCCGGTCATCTGCCTGTGCACCCGCACGCGCGACGAGGTCTACGCGAAGATGATTTCCAACATCAAGGAAGTCGAGGCGCGCCATGGCCGTATTATCGCCGTCGCCACCGATGGCGACGAGGAAATCGTCCGGCTGGCCGAAGACGTCATCTGGGTGCCGCCGTTGCGCGATGAATTTTCGCCCCTTGCCAACGTGGTCGCCCTGCAATTGCTGGCCTACTATTCCGCCCGCGCCCGCGGCACGGACATTGACCAGCCGCGCAACCTGGCTAAAAGCGTTACAGTGGAATAATCGCCGGCACCGCACACGGCGTTGCCGCTTTTCCATAGGCGGGGGACGGTCGGCTGTGCTATAGTATCCTTGAAGGTGACATTATGAACAAACGAACCGTGTGGGGGAGTTTGGCCGGTCTAACTTTGCTCTGGGCGGCGGGTTGTACGACGCTCCCGCTGGATGAGGATCAGGGCCTGAAGAATGAAGTGTTGCAACGGTTGAATCAGGACGAGTTGATTAGACGGACGATGATCAACGTTACGGCCAGGCAGGGCGTCATCACACTCATGGGCCAGATCCCCGATGATGCGTTGCGCTTGCGAGCCGTCAGCATTGTCCGGGGAACACCCGGTGTGCGGGAAGTGGAAGACCATTTGCGGCGGCCATAGTCGGCGCCAGGGCACCGGCCGTTGACCAGCCGCTGGTGGCCAAGATGCAGGGCATGCGCGAAGGTTTCTTGGACCATGGCATCATCATCGAATCTGTATCAGCAGCGTGAAAAACGGCCCACGATGGGCGATGCGCTTGAACGCCAGCCGGCTTCATCGCCACCGGCCAAGGGCTTGTTGCAGCAGAAGTTTATCGCCGCGCGGCGGCGCCGCACGCTGGTGCGCCGGCTGGCGTTGGGGGCCGTCGCCGTCTATGCGCTGCTGATCGGTGGCTTGCTTTTGTATACTCTGGGGAAGCCCGGCACGCGGACCGTCCCGGCCCGGCCGGCACGGCGCCCGGCGGCGGTGATGCCGACGCCTGCTCCGCTCACGGCGACCGAGTACGAGCGGCATGCTCTGGATCAGTTGCGTGCGGCCATCGCTGCCTGGCGTGTGGCGCCGGATAAAATCCGGCAGGCCCGCGATCTCGCGCAGCGGGGCCACCAGGAATCCGCCCGCCAGGCGCTGGAACAATTGCAGCAGGAAGATCCCCACAACCTGGAACTGCATCTGGAATTGGCTCAGCTCTATCTGCAAAAAAAGGATTACCAGCGGGCCGCGGATTTATCGCAGCGCGTCTTGAATATGGATCCCGCCCGTGACTCCGCCCGCAACGTGCTCGCTATGGCCTATTCCCAGATGGGCCGACACGATCAGGCCCTGATGTTGGCGCAGTGGATTCTGGACACCAACCTCAATGCCGCCCTGGCCCATCGGATTGCAGCCGCGGCCTATCAGCAACAGGGCCACTTCGATCAGGAGCTGGGCCATCTGCGCAAATGGGCGGCTTTGGAACCGGATAACATCGAAGCGACCCGCCGGGTTGCGGAAGCCCAGTTGCGTCTCCACGCCTATGACCAAGCTCAGCCACTGCTGGAGGATATCGTCGTAAAGCAACCGGACAACGCCGAGGCGTTTCGTCAACTCGCCGTCTGCTATGCCCAGCAGAAGCAGGCCGGGAAATCAGTGGAAATTCTGACGCGCGCCCTCGCGCTTTTTGGCGCGCCCAAGATCAGCGGCTGGTTCGGCGACAAAGGATTTGATGCCATTCGCGACCAGAAGATTTTTTCGATCCTTCAGCAGCAGTTGAGCCAGCCCGCCCTTGCCGCTCAAACCGCCCGGAGCGGCGAGGAGCGCATTGATATGAACCAGGTCTTCGACGAGAAGAAAGCCAACCAGCTTCAAGAACTGCTGAAGGAAAAGAAAAGAAAGGATTAAGCCCCTTTCAGGTTGCTGGCTGGGTGGCGGAGCGCGGCCGCGCGGGCCACCAGACGCCCGGCGTTTTCGGTGTAGCGGGATGCCGCGGTTGGTCGCCCGATGCAGTCTTCAGCCCGAGCCCTAAACCCGGACCTCATGGCGCTGCGCTTTTGCGCCCAGCAGCTCGCACCGCGCCGATCAATCGCACCTGATCGCCCCTGCGGGGCTCACCGCTGAGCAGATTTGCGGAGAACCGCGGCGGGCGGGCCGGCCCGGTGATCAGTAACCGGGCCACTTCATTAGTTCCGCGAAGCACTAGGGCTTCGCCGGCGGCGGATGGCAGGCCCTTTATGCGCAAGATCACATACCGCTGGCTGGCATTCACCAGTTCCACCTCGCCTTGGACCAGTTGTGCGGGCGCCGGCGCGGGCGCGGCGGGACCGCCAGCCGCCTGGAGCGGCGGCAGGCGGGGACGCGGCGCGTGACAGCCGGCGAACGACAGCAGACAGAACAGGCCGAGCAGGCCGCGGCTGGCGGCCCGGCCCGGGCGCGGCCTGTTCGGCGTCGGGCGGGCGCGTGCTGGTTCCCCGGAATTCATGCTCGCAAACAACCCATCAAGGCATGATCATAATCAACCCCGGGCCGCAGGGCAATCCGGTTGCGCGCGCAGGTTCCGCTCCCGCCCCGACGTTACGGGTAAGAGGGTGGCATCCCGCGACCGCTTTTGCTATCCTGTCTGGTCAGGACGGGATGGACGGCATGCACATACAATTTCTGGGCGGCGTGGATACGGTGACCGGTTCGCAGCATCTGTTGGCGGCGGGGGCGAGCCGCGTGCTGCGCGATTGCGGAATGTACCAGGGCCGGCGGGACGATGCCCGGCAAATCAACAGCCAGTTGCCGTTCGACGTCGCCGCGGTGAATGCCGTGATACTTTCGCACGCCCATCTGGACCATTGCGGCAACCTGCCAACCCTCGTCCGCAGCGGGTATGCCGGCCCGATTCACGCCACCACCGCCACGGTGGAACTGGCGGGCGTCATGCTGCGCGACGCCGCGCGCATCCAAGAACAGGACGCCGCCTACCTGAATCAAAAAACCAATCGCCGGAATCAGCCGCCGGTGACGCCCCTGTACACGCTGGCCGATGCCGAGCAAGCCTTGGGCTTGTTGCGCGGCCACCGCTATGGCGCGACGGTCGCGGTGGCGCCCGGCCTGGGTGTGTTGTTCCAGGATGCCGGCCACATCCTCGGCGCGGCGGTCAACGTGTTCGAACTGGAGGAAAACGGCCGCCGGGCGCGCGTCGGCTTCGCGCTCGATCTCGGCCGGAAAAACCTGCCGTTGATCCGCGATCCGGAAATCATGACCGGGCTCGACCTGCTGGTGCTCGAAAGTACTTACGGCGACCGGCTGCACGATGACGCCACCACGGCCGCGGACCAACTGGCCGCTGCGATCACGAAGACGCTGGCACGCGGCGGCAAGGTGATCATTCCCTCCTTCGCGCTGGAACGCGCCCAGGAACTCCTTTACCATCTCACGTGCCTGATGGCCGCCGGACGGCTGCCCGCGCTACCGGTGTACGTGGATAGCCCCATGGCCGTGGCCGTCACCCGGATTTTCCGGCAGAACATTGCGTATCTCGACGATGAGACGCAGGCCCAGTTCCAACGGCTGGGCAGCATCCTGCAGGCCGACTGGATCCATTTCATCGAGTCGGTCGAGGATTCCAAGAAGGTCACGGCCAGCCGTCAGCCGTGCATTGTCATTGCCGCCTCGGGCATGTGCGAGCACGGCCGTATTCTGCATCACCTGAAACATGGCATCGCTAACGGGGCGAACACCATCCTGATCGTCGGTTTCATGGCCCAGCACACCCTCGGCCGCCGGCTGGTCGAAGGCGAACGGCGTGTACGCATCTTCGGCGATTGGTTCGAGCGGCGGGCCGAGGTGGTGGTGCTCAACGCCTTCAGCGCGCACGCGGACCGTAACGAACTCGTGGACTACGTCCGGCAGGTCGGTCCGCGTCGGATTGCCCTGGTCCACGGCGAGACGGAACAGCGCGCCGCGCTGGCCGCGCGGCTCCAGGCGGCGCAAGCCGCGCCGGTGCTCCAGCCGGCGCAGAGCGAAACATTGGACTTGTGAGGAAATGAGGCGCGTCGCGTGACATCGAAAACTTCCCCCGTGCTGCGACGCGCCGGTGTGGTGGCGGTGGTCGGCCGCGCCAATGTGGGCAAGTCCACGCTGATCAACCGGATCTGCGAAGAAAAGGTCAGCATTGTCAGCCCGGTGGCACAGACCACGCGCAACCTGATCCGCGCGGTGGTTACCGAACCGCGCGGCCAGTTGGTCCTGCTCGACACGCCCGGCGTGCATCAGGCCGTCCGCGACCTCGGCCGCCTCATGAACCGGGCCGCCCGCGCCGCCGTCGCAGGCGTGGACGTTGTGCTGTTGGTGCTCGACGGTGTCGCGGCGCCGCGGCCGGAGGACGAAGGCTGGCTGCGCCGCCTGCTGTTCCATCCCGCGCCGGTGATCGCCTTGCTGAACAAGGCCGACCAGGGCGCCGCCCAGGCCCCCGCCTACCGGCAATGCTGGGCCGCCGTGGCCGCGGAAAAAAAGGCGGACAAACCGGTGATCTGGCTCAGCGCCTCCGCCCTCAGCGGCGCCGGTGTGCCGGAACTCGTCAGCCGGCTTTTCGCGCTGCTCCCGGTCGGGCCGCCGCTGTTCCCCGACGACGTGCTGACCGATTATCCCCGCAAGCTGGCCATGGCCGACGTGGTCCGCGAACAGTACTTCCTGGTGCTGCGCGACGAATTGCCGCACGCGCTGGCCGTCAGCATCGAGGCCATCGCCGAGCAGCCCGGAGGCTGGCAGGTCGCGGGCACAGTTTACGTGGACAAGCCGTCGCAGAAGCCGATGGTGATTGGCGCCAAGGCCTGGCTGCTCAAACGCGTCCGCCGGGCCGCCGAACAGGAACTCTCCGCCATGTATGCCACGCCGGTGAAGTTGGACTTGCGGGTCAAAGTCGAGAAAAACTGGTCCCGCAACTTCTGGCTGCTCAAGCAATTCGGCTACGCGCCCTGACCGGCGCGGCCGCGGCTGTCCCGAAATGGGGCATTATGAGAATCATCTTTCAATTGAAAAGCGACGGGATTGTGCGGATCATTACAGGGTGGCCATTATGAAGAAACGAAAGAACGAAGACGAGATTGACGAACAGGTCGCGGCTCAGGCGGACGACGACTCGGCCTGGACGAAGCCCATGACGGTCAAACGGAACGGCATGGCGCGGATCAACCTCCCGGCCGAACTGGCCGCAAAAGCGGCCTTTCTTGCCAGACTCCATCACAAGGCAAACGCGCAGGAATGGCTCCAGTCCGTCATCGAAGAACGCGTGGATTTCGAGGAGTCGGCTTTTGCCGGGCTGAAAGAGACGTTGGCCCGGTAACGGTCGGAGGGGGTGAGTTCGTCGCATGCCATAGAAGAAGATCTGCGGTCCCTTTCCGCGGTTGCGGACGTTATGTTCTGGCCGCGTCGAGCGGCGCTGCACCGCTTGGAACAGGATCAACAAGAAATCTTTAAGAAGATGAAGAGGCATGAATGCTGAGAAGGGACAAGCATCTAGATGAGCAAATTCCTGATATATGCGCTTGCGCCAATGATCTTTCTGGCCGCCTTCGGAGTGCCAATAGTATGTGGTCTACGGCGAAATTCGCTTTGGCGGGCCGTTTTTTTTGATGGGGTCTATTTGTCCTGGCCTACATTTTTGATGACATTATTTCACCGCTATTGGCTCTTCATTTTTTTGGCCGTGAGGCAGCCCATCCGCTTGCGGGGGACACGCCGGGAGTAATGGGGGCGCTTGTCGGCGGTTGGGTGCCGGCGCTTATCTTTTTCTATCTCGGTTTATTTATTAGCCGACTCTGGTCATGGATCATCCGAGTTCTCCCGTTCAAAAAAGCGCAGCCGTGGTAATGTGTTGAACATGCTCGCAAGGATATCAGGGCCGCAGGATGGGTGGCACGGTGATGGCTTGAAATCCCGGGACGCGGGACCGAGAGGTCACGCCCACAGGCCGCAGCTCGCGTGGGGCGCGTGGATTGAAACCAGCGACGCCGGGTCGGAGACCCGGCCTACCCGGGATTGTGCCCCGTGCGGGGCAGGTGTGCCCCGCTCCTCCGCGGAGGACACCCCGTGCAAGCTGCATCTTGACTTTCCGACGAAAAACCAGAGAATACCGCGCCATGAAATGTTCATTCATCGAATCCCGCCGAACGACCGCGCGCTGGTGGTACGCGCCGCAAGCCACCGTCATCGTCACCTTGGCCCTGCTGGCCGGGCGGGCGGGCGCGGCCGACTGGCCGCAGTACCGCGGGCCGGATCAGACCGGCCAATCTGCGGAGAAGGCCGAAGTCGTCTGGCCACCCGCGGGTCCCAAAGTGGTTTGGAAGGTGCCGACGCCCCTGGGCTTCAGTTCCTTTGCGGTGAACGGCGGCCAGGCGTTCACCTTGATCATCCGCGACGGCCAGGAAGTCTGTGTGGCACTGGATGCGGCCACGGGCAAGGAGCTGTGGACCGCCCCGTTGGGCGCCGGCAAGTATCCCGGCGGCGGCGATACCGGCGCGCCGGACAACAAGGGTGGCGACGGGCCCCGCTCCACGCCGACGGTGAATGATGGCCGGGTGTACGTGCTGGACCAGAACATCGTGCTGTATGCCCTCAACGCCGCCGACGGCAAGAAAATATGGACGCGCGACGTGATGCAGGAACATGCCGGCCGCAACATCTCCTGGAACTGCGCGGCTTCGCCGGTGATTGATGGCGATCTGGTGTTCGTGGCCGGTGGCGGTCCCGGCGAATCCCTGCTGGCCTTCCATAAAAAGACCGGACAGCTTGTCTGGAAGAGCCAGGACGAAGTCATGACGCACTCCACGCCGCTGGTCGCCACGTTGCTGGGCGAACGGCAGGTGATCTTCTTCATGAAGAGCGGGTTGGTGGCGGTGTCCGTCAAAGACGGCAAGTTGCTCTGGCGCTTCGCGCACCCGTTCAACGTGTCCACGGCCATCACGCCGGTGGCGGCTGGCGACATCGTTTATTGCTCGGCGGGCTATGGCATCGGCGGCGCCGCCTGCCGGATCGCCAAGGAAGGCACGGGTTTCAAGGCCACCGAGCTGTGGCGTATCGAGGGTAACAATCTGGTGGCCAACCACTGGAGCACACCGGTCTGCAAGGACGGCTATCTGTACGGCATGTTCAGCTTCAAGAAATTCGGCTCGGGCCCGCTGAAGTGCGTGGAGTTGGCGACCGGAAAAATTCTTTGGGAAAAACCGGGCTTTGGCCAGGGCAACGTGATCCTCGTCGGCGACAAATTGGTGGCGCTGGCCGATGACGGGCAACTGGTGATCGTCGAAGCGACGCCGGCGGCTTACCGGGAACTTTGCCGCTGTCAGGCGGTCACGGGCAAATGCTGGTCAACCCCGGCGTTCAGCGATGGGCGCATCTACGTCCGCAGCACGAAGGAAGGCGCCTGCCTGGTGCCGGGCGGCACCTGACCCGGCCCGGCGTCCTGTTATGTTGCGAACTGAAGAAACCATAATGAACCCGTCTATGTTCAATCCCGCTCTGCTGTTGTCCGCTGCGCTGCTGGCGGTGCTGGCCGGCGTGCGGCCCGCCGCCGCCGCCGATTGGCCGCAATGGCGCGGGCCGACGCGCGATGGAATTTCCGCCGAGACCAACTGGTCGGCCGTATGGCCGGCGGGCGGCCCAGCGCTGCGCTGGAAGTTCAGCGCCGGCACCGGTTGCGTGGCGGTCAGCGTCAGCCAGGGCCGTGTCTTCACGCTGGGGAACCGCGCGGAGACGGACACGGTGTATGCCCTGGACGAAAAAACCGGCGCGGTGCGCTGGCAGCACAGCTATGCCTGCCCGCTGGCTGCCAACATGTTCGAAGGCGGCCCGGGCGCGACGCCGACGGTGGACGGCGAGCGGGTGTACACGCTCAGCCGCGCCGGGCACCTGCTCTGCCTGCGTGCGGACACGGGCCAGGTGCTTTGGTCGAAAAAACTGACGGGCGACCTGGGCGGCAAACGGCCCACCTGGGGCTACGCGGGCTCGCCCCTGGTGCTCGGGAAACGGTTGCTGCTGGACGTGGGCGCCCCCGGCGCGGCGACCATGGCGCTGGACAAGCTGACCGGCCAGGTGCTCTGGAAGAACGGCGCCGAGCCCGCCGGCTACGGCACGCTGACGACTTTCGATTTTAACGGCCGGACGTGCCTGGCCGCCTTCAATGGGGCTGGTCTGGCCGTGCGTGACGTGAACGACGGACGGGAATTGGCGCGTTTCCCCTGGAAGACGTCCTACGATGTCAACGCAGCCACGCCGATCGTAGCCGGGGATAAAATCTTCATCTCCTCCGGCTATAACCGCGGCGCCGCGCTGCTGCAACTGGGTGCGGGCGGTCTGCGGGCGCTGTGGGAACACAAGAAAATGCGCAACCATTTCAACAGTTGCGTGCTGTGGCAGGGACACCTCTACGGCTTTGACGAAAGCACGCTGACCTGCCTGGAGTTTGCGACCGGCGCCGTGCGGTGGCAGCAGGAAGGTCTGGGCAAGGGCGCCCTGATGCTCGCCGACGGCAAGCTCGTCATCCAGGCCGAGCAGGGCCACCTCGTGGTCGCGGCCGCCGCCCCGGCCGCCTATCGGGAGTTGGCCCGCGCCAAGGTGCTCAGCGGCCGATGCTGGGTCGTGCCGGTGCTGGCCAACGGCGCCGTGTACTGCAAAAACAACGCCGGCGAACTGGTCTGCCTCGACGTCTCCGGGAAATAAAGATTTTTCTGGAGGACCACACTGTGTCGCGACTGTGGCAGCCGAAGAGTCAGCCTGAAAAGAGCAGACAAGCTACGATACGTGTTTCGTAGTTAACTTCTTTTTCCGGATCCAATTGTGTCCGATTTCAGCCCATTCTTCCGCGCGCACGCCCATCGGCTGCAACAGGCGGCGCTTTACTGGCCGCGGTCCAATCCGACCTGCGGCAACCCGCCGTGGGCGAAGGCCGGCTTGCGGGTGCTGATCGTCCGCCTGTCGTCGTTCCGCGACGTGGACCGGTCCCTGCCGCACCTATGGCTGGCCGCCGCCGCGCGGCGCGGGGCGTCGGATGCCTTCGTGGACCTGGCCTTCTTCCCCCCGCCGCGCGATCGGGACTTGCTCCGCGCGCATGGCGTACCGCTGCTGACCGGCCTGGCCTCGGGTCGGGCGGCGGAGGACTTCGAGCTCGTGCTGATTTCCAATGCCTACACGCTGGAGCTGATCAATCTGCCGTACCTGCTGTTGCACTCCGGCCTCCCGCCGTTGGCGGCTGACCGCGCGGACCGCTGGCCGCCGTTGGTGCTCGGCGGCGCCAACGCCATGGCCGCGCAGGCGGTGATTGGCGCCCGCGCCGAGAGTTTTGTGGATGCGCTTTTCTTTGGCGAGGGCGAGGGGCGGGTCGAAAAACTGGTGCGCGGCTTCCGGCAGCATGCGCCAGTGCTCCGGGCTCCGGCGCCGTCCGGCCCGTCCGCCGTCCCCGTTGAACCCGGCTCCGGTCCGGCCGAGCCGCCCCGTGGTCAGGCCGGCCGGGATATTCTGCTGGCGTTGGAACGCGAAATCCCCGGCCTGTGGGTCACCGGCCGCTGGCCCGCCCGCCCAATCCGCAAAGCTGTCTGGGCGCGGCCCGGCCCGGGGCGCGCACCGGCCGCCTATCCCGCGCTGAACGGGCCGGAGGCCGGCACGGCCCGCCTGCAGATCAACTGCGGCTGTCCGGCGTTCTGCGCGTTCTGCTTCGAGGGCTACGATCGCAAGCCATACCGCGAAATCGCAGCAGCCCGCCTGCTGGCGCAGGCGCGACAGCTCAAGCGGACCCAGGGCTGCGACACGTTGGAGATCTACAGCTTCAACTTCAACATGCACAGCGACATCCTGTCGCTTTTGCCGGAACTCAACCGGCTGTTTGAACGGGTCTGCTGCCTGAGCCAGCGGGCGGACCTGCTGCAGGATACGCCGGGTTTGCTCGACGCCGAGTTGGCGGCGGACAAGCGTTCGTACACGCTCGGCATTGAGGGTGTGAGTGCGCGGCTGCGCGCCTTGCTGCACAAGAGCCTGGCGACGGGGACGCTGCACGCCCTGCTGGCGCGGTTGCTGCGCGAAAAAGTGCGCGAACTGAAACTGTTTTTTCTGCTTACCGGGCATGAAACCGCCGCTGACGAAGCCGAATTCAACGGGTTTTGCCGCCAGTTGCAGGCCCTGCACCGGCAGAACAATCCGGGCGTGCGCGTGACGTTCAGTTTCGGCCTGCTGGTCCGTATGCCGTTTACGCCGCTGCGTCACGACCGGCTGCGGCTGGAGCCGGCCGACTGGGAACCGTTGATCCGCGCCGCGCGTCGCGCGGTGGCATCCGCCGGCTTCGAATTCCGGCTGGCGACGGCGTGGCCGGACTACGCGGTGACGCAAATCCTCGCCATGGCGCCCTATGGACTGGTGGCCCCCCTGACCGAATTGGCTCAGGCCGGTTTCTGTTACGACCAGGCGTTGGACCCGGACTATGCGCGGCGATTGCGCGCCTGGCTGACCGGACATGGCTTGTGGACCGAGGCTTGGCTGGGTGAAAAACCGGCGGCTTATTCTTTCCCCTTTTCGTTTGTGCGAACGAATGTCCCGCCGGCTTTCCTGTTCCGCCAGTTTCAGGCCGCGCGGCAGGCGCGTGACGACGGTTATTGCCTGGGCCGAGGAACCGCGCCCGGGCGCTGCCTGGCCTGCGGCGCGTGCGCCACTCCGGCCGCGCGGCGGCGGTTGACCGCGCACCGCGGGCGGCGTCCGGCCGCTCCCGCGTGGCTGGAAAGTTTTGCCGCGCAGATGGACGCCAAGGCGCGACTGGCGCCGCGCTATGGGCGCTTCTGGCTGGCGCCGGAACTGGCCGGCGCGGATCCGGCGTGGCTCAACGCGCACCTCCTGCGCGCCTTGCTGGCGGCGCGGCCGGACCTGGCCGGCCATCTACTGGCGGCGCACGAAAGCCTCTTCACGCTCGGCGATAACCGCGCGCGGTTTCCGCTATTTTCCGGCGAAACTGTGTTTGCCTTGAAGTCCTGGGATGCCGCCAGGCTGCTGGCCGCGCTGCCGGGCGTGTTGTCCCCGGCGGTTGGCCGGCGCGACCGTTTCACAGCCATTCTGGCGGCGCACCAGGTCCGGTGGCTGGGTTGGGCGGACCATTTTGTACCGGGTGTTTTTCAGTCCCGGCCGCTGGAATTGCGGCTGCCGGCGGAGTTCTTCCCCGCCGCCGCCGCGATTTTTCAGCGCTGGTTGCAGGCCAGCCATGTGCCTTTCTGTCTCCGCCGCACGCCGCGTGGCTACCGGCTGGACTTCGCTCCACCCCGGCGGGCGTGGCTCACCGCCGCCGAAATGACGACTGCGCCGGCGGAATTCATCGCCCGCCTCACCATCGGCCCGAAGTTCGACCTCGGCGAATTGTTGGCGGCGTGGGGGGGCGACGGCCTATTCCGCCAAGCGACGGTGATCTTCGGCGGTGAAAACGATGCTTGACCGGTATGCAGAAATACATTTCCATCACCTGTTCATTTCTTTGACGGTCGGAAGCGCTGATGGAAGATGAAAAAAAAATGGACGGGATGGACGGGCCGCTGAGCGAGGGCCGGCACAGACGCCGGCGGAGAAAACACCCCCCTCGACTCCATATTCCGCTGGACACCGTCGCGTTGTCCCTTTGGTATCTGGTCGCCATGCCCATGGCGCTGGTTTGGTGGCGGGAGAAGTTACCGACGGCCTCGCAGAGAATCCTGTGTTGGCTGGCGTTCCTCTTTGGCGCCGGGGGCACCCTGCTGCTGATGGTGGCCCGCAAGCCGCTGTATCGGCAGCGCCATTTTATATCCTGGAATTCGAGTAATCTGCCCGGTGTCTATTGGCGCCTCTATTTTGTTTCCCGCGTGTTCGTCATGGGCAGCGTGCTGCTCCTGGTGACCCTGGGCTGGCTGCTGCAAGCGGAATCGCAGCCCTGATCCCGCCCCGGCGAACGGCTGCGCCTTTAGTCCGCGCGGCAGATGGCGCCTTTGAGGTATTCGCTTTCCGGGAAGACGGCCAG
>CAIQIC010000486.1 GCA_903871765.1 uncultured Lentisphaerota bacterium | reverse complement strand
CAGCCGCGATCCGAACTCGGCCACCTACGGCTCGTTCGACCGCGACTGGTGGCACTACCGCATCCGCGATTTTTCCTCCAGCATCCTCCAGCAGGCCGCCTGGACCGTGTGGCTGGCAGCGGATTTGCCGCGATGGACGGGGGCACGCGAGCCGCTGGCGCAACTGGCGGCGGCCGGGTGTCGTTTCTGGAACGCGCGCGCCATCCGCTTCGGCGCGTTCGAGGAATATTACCCGTGGGAGCGCGGCTATCCGGCGGCCGCTTTCTCCACGCGCGCGGTGCTGGAATTGGTCGCGGCGGGCGTAGTGGCCGCGGCCGACGTGCGCGCGGGCGCGGTGGCGGCGGCGCGGCAGCTCGTGCGGCGGTTCGAACGCGAGGCCGCCAACCAGCAGGTCGCCGGGCTGGCCGCACTGGCGCGGATCCGGAACATCTATCCCGACCTGGTCACCGCGGACGCCTTCGAGGCGCAGGCGCAGAAAACGCTGGCCCTGCAGCAGGCCGAAGGATGGTTCGAGGAATACGGCGGGCCGGATCTGGCGTACCTGTCGGTGGCGCTGGACGCGCTGTGGGATTTGTTCGACGCCACCGGCGATGCACGCTTCCGCGCAGCGGCAGCGCGGGTGCTGCCGTTTCTGCACGCGTGCGTCGCCGCCGCCGGCGCGAGCCTCGGCATGCTGAATGCGCGCAACACCGATTACATCCTGCCCTACGGCCTGGTCCGTTTCCTCCGGGACGGCGACGCCGGCGAACGGGCGCGCGCGGCTTGGCTGTTCGCGACGCTTTACGGCCCGATGGATCAGCCGGATCATTTCCTGCACGCCGTGGACGATCGCTATCTCTGCCACTACACCGGCCACTCGCTGCTGCGCGCCTGGTCGCTGGTGCGGCGGCTCGACGCCGTGTCACTATCCGCACCGCCACCCGCGCCCGCGGACGAAAGCCTGCTGCCGGCGGCGGGCTATTTTCTCCGCCCGGCGTCCCCGTCGGAGTATGCCGTGGCGCTGGCGCTGAACAAGGGCGGCGTGTTCACCGCCGTTTTGCGGGAACGCCGTATTTCGGATTTCGGCTGGGTGGTGCATGCCGGCGGCCGGCAGTGCGTGACCCACTGGTGGGCCGGCGACGGGGCCTGGCAGCGCGCCGGCCAGACGTTCACCGTGCGCGGGCAGCTCATGCCGCACCGCGAGACGATCAGCAGCCCGTGGAAACACGCCGCGTTGCGGGCGGCCAGCCTCGCGCTGGGCGAACAGTTGATGCCCCGGCTCAAAGCCCTCCTGATCTTCAAACGCCGGCGCAGCCCGTACACGTTCGAGCGGCAGATCGCGCTGGAGCCGTGTCGGATCGTGGTGCGCGACGCCCTCGCGGGGCTGCCGGCGGACGCCCGGGTCGAGCCCGCGCCGCGGTCATCCAAGCGGCATGTGTCCAGCGCCGACAGTTTTCATTGCGAGGATTTGCGGCTGGCGACCGGCGTGGCGGTCGAGCGCAAAAACCAACGCGCGGGCGGAACCTTTACCGCGGAAACGGTGTATACTTTCGAGCGCGGAACGGAGGCGCGGGATTGACGTTGGACATCCATAATCCAGGCGCAGCACGGCCACAAAAAGCCCTGTGCGCCCTGCTGCCGTGGGCGGGCGGCTATCAGGCCGCGGCCCGGCGCGGCCTGAGTCTGTTCAAGTTCATGGCCTCCGGCCTGCCGTCGTTCCTGGTGGCCGTGCCGCTGAATGTCGCGCTGGTGGAATGGGCCCACTGGAACAAAAGCCTGGTCTACGCGTTGCTCATGGTGCT
>CAIQIC010000485.1 GCA_903871765.1 uncultured Lentisphaerota bacterium | reverse complement strand
GCGCGGGCGCCAGGTTATTCGAAGACGGCACGACGTTCTTCGGCAGCCAGGGCTGGGTCAGCCTCAGCCGCGAAGGCGCGGCGGCGAGCAACCCGGAGTGGCTCAAGCTCCGGCCGTGCGCGGGCACGAAGCGCGTACTATACCGTAACAACTATTACCGGGCGTTCGTGGACAGCGTGCGCGACCACCAGCCGGCGCTGACCCCGATCGAGGATGCGGTGCGATCCGACGCGCTGAGCCATCTGTCGCTACTGGCAATCAAGAGCGGTGGCGAGGTCGTGTGGGATCCCAAGGCCTACCGGATCCAGTCGCCGGAGGCGCTCAATACCCAGATGTCGCACCCCGTGCGCGGCGCCTGGGCGCAGAGTTGAACATTCGGTGACATAATAAGAGGAGACTCATGAAAATAGGATGCTTCGCGTTGGTCGAACCGTTCCAAGTCATGGCCCGGCAGTTCCAAGCCATCAAGGAAATGGGCATCACGTGCGCCGACATCACCGACAACCACCAGGGCGGCATGCTGGGCGTGGAATACGGCTTTGCCGCCTCCATCAGCCTCGACAGCCACCCGGAGAAGATCCGCCGCATGGCCGCCGCCGCCGGCATCGAGCTGACGGCCTTCTGCGCGCACGCCAACCTGCTCGATCCGCCCGCCCCGGACGTCTACGGCACCAACGAGATCATCAAGGCCATCCGGCTCGCGGCGCAACTGGGCATCCAGGACGTCATCACGGCCGAGGGCGACCCGAAAACGGAGTTTGGCGAGCACCTGACGCGCGCGGAACAGATTTTCGCCACCGTGGAAAAACTGCGCGCGCCGGTGGCATGGGCCCGGGAAATGGGCGTGAAGCTCCTGCTCGAACCGCATGGCCGCGTGACCGACACGCTGGACGGGATGGGCGCGGTGCTCGATAAGCTCGGGCATGCCGAGAGCGTGGGCGTCTGCCTCGACACCGGCAACTCCTGGCTGGGCGGCGCGGATCCGCTCGACTACATCAAGACCTTCGGCAAGCGTATCGGCCATGTGCATTGGAAGGACATGCCCAAGGAGATGGAGGCCAAGCGCGGCACGATGTTCGGCTGCGGCATGGCGGCGATTCCGCTGGGCGACGGCGTGGTGGGCATCCCGGCCATCGTCAAGGCGCTCAAGCAGTCGGGCTTCGACGGCGCGACGACGCTGGAGATTTTCGGCGCCGACAACATCAAGCTCTCGGCCCAACGCTTGCGCGAGTGGTGGCAGGCGTAACCGCCCTTGTCCGTTATCCTCCAGCGATTTGCATTACGGTTTCTTCTGGAGCGGAACCGGTAACGGTTCCGGGCTATACCGGAATGTTTACACATTCCGCTCCGGGGACAAATTGATCCGATCCACTCAGAATGCAAATTGCCGGCTATTCCCCGAACACGGCGAATTCGGCCAGGCCGGCGTTCTGGGTCTCCGGGGACACGGTGTCCACCACGAAGACGACCCAGGATACCTGCTTGGGCGGGAAGGTGATTTCCCGGGCGGCGCGGGCGTCGTTGGGTAATTCTCCGACTTTGATGGCGCTGCCGTCGCTGAAGAGCAGCACGCCCGACGTGATGTGGTCCCGCGGGTTGGGCAGGTCGAAGAGCCAGACGCGCCCCACCTGCCGGGGTGCATCCCAACTCAGCCGGATCATGGCGGTGTTTTTCTCGCCGCGGCTCACCCAGGCATGGGTGTTGATCTCGTCCTGGTAATCAACCTGGCCGTCCACGGCGCCTTCCCCGAAGTATTCGATCAGCTCGGTGTAGGGCTTGTTCTGTTTGTGGACCGAGGAGACATTGACCCGGGCTCGGAGGGCCAGATTGGTTGCGCTTTTGAGTGGGTCGGCCGACGGCGCGCTCGCGGCGGCCGCCAGCTTTTCCGCCGCGGCCGCATCCAGCAGTTTGACTTCCTGGAGGGTCCAGGCATACCGGCTCCCGATGGGATCGGCCGCGGTCCGGTTGCCGAAATAGCTCTTGTGGTAATTGGCTGAATAGCTGAGCCAGGCGGTCCGCCCGTCGGCGCCGATGAACCTTGAGGGGAAGGTCAGGAAGTAGCCCTGGCGGCCGAATTGTTTCAGGTAAGTGATCAGGCGGTAGGGGCCGGTGAGCGCATCGGCTTCGAGCAGATACGAATTGATGTCCTCGGTGCCCGGCCAG
>CAIQIC010000484.1 GCA_903871765.1 uncultured Lentisphaerota bacterium | reverse complement strand
GGTGGCTCATGGCAGGCGGGGGTTCGAAGCGGGCGCACCGGCGGGCGGCGTGAAATGCTCGAATTCAATCACCAGCAGCGCCGCCAGCACCATCAGCGCAACCGTGCCGCCCAGCGCGCGCACCACCGGAATCCCGCTCAGGGCCAGCACACCGAAGGAAGCCATGGTCGTGAGCGCGGAGAGGCGCACCGAGACAGGAGGCGGCTCGCACCGGTGGGCGGAGGTTGCCGAGAAGATCGCATAGTTGTGCGTAAGGCAGACGCCGAGGAAGGCGCCGAGCAGATGAAACATGTTGAGCGGCTGCCCCAGCCAGCCGTACAGCCCGAACACCCCGAGACACGCGCCGCAGGGAATCGAGAAGATGCGCGGGCCCCGCCGCCAGCCGTAGATGAGGAACACGCCGGCGCCGATGATCGACAAGCCCACGAGGCTCAGTCGCAGGGCCGACTGCCGGTAGCGCGTGAACACCCGGTTCAGCGACTGCAGCTGGTTCGCACTCACGCTGTGCGCCTCCACCGGCGGCGGCTCGGTGGGTGCTGGCCCGCGGGCGATGGTGACAAACCAATTTAGCGACCGGTCGCGATGCAGCAGCAGTGCAAGCGGCCCCGTGAGTTTTGCCTGCAACGCCTCCACCGCGGATTCGAGGCCGCCGGCCGTGGAAGTGGCGGCGAAGTTCGCATACGCGTCAAAGAACGGCGCAAAGTCGCCAACCTCGAAACCCGCGGTCTCCAGGGCCGCGCGCAGCCGGGGTGCAAATTCCGGATGCTCCCGGGCGAAACGTAACGCCCGGGCGTAGTCCACGGTCGTGGGCACGACGGCTCCCAGGCTGGCCGATTCCGCCGCGCCGCTGTCGCGGGCGCGCAGCCAGGCGTTGAGGACTTCCAGTGAATCGCGGGCCTCGGCCAGGGTGGGGCCGTGGGTGAGCCAGACCGTGCGCTCATCCCCGTCGCCGAACAACGCGCGGATGCGGGCGTCCTCCTGCTGCAAGCCGGGCGTGGAAATCTCCAGCTCCCGGATGTCATCCTTCCACGCGAGTCGCGCGAGACCGGGCAGCGCGACCAGCCAGAGCACGACGAGCCCTCGGCGCAACCCGCGGCGCCAACCCGGCGGCAGCGCCTGCCCGCCCCGGAAGGAACGCGCCTCAAGGTAGGCGGTACGCAACGTGGAGAAATAGACCACCGCCACGACCAGGGCACAGAGGAGTCCCGCGCCCACGAACACGCCCAGCTGCCGGATCATCGGCAGATCGGAGGCCAGCAGCAGGGCAAAACCTGCCACGGTGGTAAAGCAGCTCGCCAGGAGCGGTTCGAGCAGCCGGTGGATTTTCGCCCAGTAATCCTCGCCGGCATATGCCGGCGGCTGCAGGTAGATGTAGAAGCCATAGTCGATCGCCACGCCTGTCAAAAGCGAGCCCACCACGAACACAAAAATATGCACCTGCACGAAGGCCAGGGTGACGGCCGTCCACGCTCCCAGCACGGCCAGCAGCACCGGCGGCGCGAGATGCAGCCCGCGATGCATGCCGGGCAGGAAGATCCACGCCACCGCGAACACCGCCGCGAGTGAAAGCATGTTGAGCCAGGAGACTTCGCTCTGAATGCGGGCCTTGCTGGCGGCGGCGAAGCGGTTGACGCCCGTGTAG
>CAIQIC010000483.1 GCA_903871765.1 uncultured Lentisphaerota bacterium | reverse complement strand
CTGACGGCAAAGACGGCGGTGTCACCGACGGTGACGGATTGGTTGACCGGATTGGCGGTGACGAATGGCAGCGACTTGACCTGCGTGCCAACCAGGTCGAAGTCGAAGCTGATGTCGCTGCTGTCCGGCCGGTCCTGGTGGATTTCGACCGCAATGAGGTTGGTGCCCTCCCGCAAGAGCGAGACGGCCCGGATCGAGATGCCCGCGGAAAACATTGTTGAACAACCTGTGACGCGCCGCAAGACGATCCGCATCAAGCGGCCGGATGCCGGCTTGGAGCCGGCTTCGCACGTGGTAACCATTGCGCGCGAGGAGGGTGCGACGGCGGAACCCACGGGCGCGCCGACGGAAACAGTTGCGGGCGAGGCAGAGCCGGGCGTGGCCTATTCGCTCATGGCGCTGGCGGCCACGGTGATCGTCCTGGTGCTGATCTACGTGCTGGCAGCGCAAACGATAGCGCCCGATTTGCCCTTTGTCGGCAAAATCTGAGATCCCGCCGGCCGCGTGGCCGGGTCGGAATTGACCCTACAAGAGGAGAAGATCGTGGCCGATGTGAATTCAAAGGTGTTCCATGTCAGCGCCAGCAACTGGGCGAGCGAGGTCCTGCAGGCCCCCCTGCCTGTGCTCGTGGATTTCTGGGCCGAGTGGTGCGGTCCCTGCCGCGCCATCGCCCCATTGCTGGAGGAACTGGCGGTGGAGCTTGACGGGAAGTTGAAGATCGCCAAGGTTGATGTGGACGCCAATCCGGAACTGGCCGGCCAGTTCGGCATCCGCTCCATTCCCACGCTGCTGATCATCAAAGCGGGCAAGGTCCAGCAGCAGATGGTGGGCGCCCTGCCCAAGGCCGCGCTCAAGGCAAAGCTCGATCCGTACCTGGTTTGAACGGCCTGCCGGCTCACGACCGGATCATGATCAGCAGCATCTTGAAGCGTTGCGGCGCGCGCACGCTGTGCGGGATGCCGGCGGGCATGATGACGAGTTCGCCGGGCTTGGCACTCACCGACTGTCCGCCGATGATGAATTCGCCGGTGCCCTCCAGCACCTGCACCGTGGCGTCGAACGGGGCGGTGTGCTCGCTGAGCCCCTGGCCCGCATCGAAGGCGAACAAGGTCAACGTCCCGGCGTTTTTGTCAATCAACGTCCGGCTGACGACGGCGTCGTCGCCGTAGTTCACGTGGCCGGCGAGGCCAATGGCTTCCGCCACCGGCGCGACCACGCCTTTGCGTTCCGTCTTTTTCTGTTCCTGCGTCATGGCGTCACCTCCGCTTGGGTGATCACTTCGCCGCTGAGGGCGAGGGTCACTTCCTCGAGTTTCAAATCCGGGCGGCCCGACCGGGCCACCGCTGCCTGCGTGATGGCGGTCAGCCCGCCGCAGCACGGCACCTCCATCCGCACGACCAGCACCTTGGGTATGGTAGGCTCCGCGAGGATGGCGGCAAGCTTTTCCGTGTAGCCCGCGGTGTCGTCGAGCTTCGAGCAGCCGACGACGACCGCGCGGCCGCGCAGAAACCGCCAATGGACGTCGGCGCTGGCGAGCGGGCCGCAGGTGCTCATGATGACCAGTTCCTTGTTCTTGAAATACGGCGCATGCGGCGAGACCAGGTGGATCTGGATCGGCCACTGCGCCAGCTCGGAGGGATTCAGCTTGGGCGGCAAGCCGCTGCCGCTCGGTGTCGGCGTCGCGGCCGGCGTGCCGGGCTGCAGCACGCGCATCCGTGTGCCGGGGCATCCGCCGCCGCCGTGGTCGTGGCGGGCGGCCGCTTCGTCAAATTTTTTCACCGCCGCTGCGCCACCGGTTTGCGCGACATGCTGGCGTGTGGCTGCGGGATCGAAGCCCGGTACGTCGCGCTCCTCGATCTTCAGCGCGCCGGTCGGGCACTCGCCCAGGCAGTCGCCGAAGCCGTCGCAGAACTGCTCCTTGACCAGCCGGGCCTTGCCGTCCACAAGCTGGATCGCGCCCTCGGCGCAGGCCGAGACGCAGTCGCCGCAGCCGTTGCATTGCGCTTCATCAATCGTAATGATTTTTCGTTTCATCACTGATCTCTGTGCCCTTACCGGCCCGCCAGCGCCGCCGGCAGATCGGCGGCGACGGTGGTGGTCGGCTGGATGTTGAACTTCTCCACCAGCACCTTGAGCACGGCCGGCGTGACGAACGCCGGCAGACTCGGGCCGAGCCGGATGTTCTTGATCCCGAGATGGAGCAACGTCAGCAGGATACAGACGGCTTTCTGCTCATACCAGGACAGCACCAGCGACAGCGGCAGGTCGTTGACGCCGCAGCCGAACGCGCTGGCGAGCGCGCCGGCGATCTTGATGGCGGAGTAGGCATCATTGCACTGCCCGCAATCCAGCAGGCGCGGCAGGCCGGCCACCGTGCCGAAATCCAGCTTGTTGAACCGGTACTTGCCGCAGGCCAGCGTCAGGATCACGCAATCCTTGGGCACGGCCTGGGCGAATTCGGTGAAATAATTCCGGCCCGATTTCGCGCCGTCGCAGCCGCCGATCAGGAAAAACCGCTTGAGCGCGCCGGACTTGACGGCGTCAATCACCTGGCCCGCCACGCCGAGCACGGCGTGGTGGCCGAAGCCGACGAGGATTTCCTGGTCCGGCCCAGCCTGCATGAAACCCGGCGCGGCCAGCGCGGCGTCAATCACCGGCTTGAAATTGCGGTCGGTGATGTGCGTCACGCCCGGCCAGGCCACGAGGCCGCTGGTGAAGATGCGCGCCTGGTAGGCGTCCTTCGGCTTCTGCAGGCAGTTGGTCGTCATCAAAATCGCGCCGGGGAACTGTTCGAATTCCTTGCGCTGGTCCTGCCATGCGCCGCCATAGTTGCCGGCCAGGTGCGGGTACTTCTTCAATTCCGGATAGCCGTGCGCCGGCAGCATTTCGCTGTGCGTGTACACGTTGAGGCCCAGGCCCGCGGTTTGTTCGAGGAGTTCCTCGAGGTCGTTGAGATCGTGGCCGGAGATCAGGATGGCCTTGCCCTTGACCGGCGTCACGCGCACCTTGGTGGGCACGGGATGGCCATAGGCGCCGGTGTTCGCGGCGTCGAGCAGTTCCATCGCCTTCAGATTAACCTCCCCGCACTTCAGGACCCACGTCAGCAGATCGCCAACCTGCGGGCCAGGCTGGGTCAGGTAGTCCAGCGCAGCGTGAAAAAACGCGAAGACGCCCTCATCCTCCTGGCCCAGGATCAGGGCATGATCCGCATACGCCGCCGTACCCTTCAGGCCGAACAACAACAGATCCTGCAAGCCCGTGATGTCCGCCCCCTGCCGCGCCACACGCTGATCGGTGACCAGTTCCTCGCCCTGCTTCACCAGGCCGTTCAGGTCCGCCGCCGGCTGCCACTGGGCCGGCCCCGGCAGCTCCTCCGGCGGCCGGTCCTGCTGCCGGCAGGCCGCGGTGTACTGCCGGCGCAGTTGATCGCGTACGACCGCCGCATGCCGCAGCAGCTTTTCCAGGCGGTGCGGATTGAAATTGACGTTGGTCACGGTGGTGAACAGCGCTTCGGTCACGCAGACGTCCGCCGCATGGTTCTTCACACCCAGCTTCCGCGCCCGATGGGCGTACTGGCTAATCCCCTGTACCGCATGGACCAGCAGGTCCTGCAGGGCCGCCGTCTCGGGATCCTTCCCACAGACGCCGAATTGATCGCAGCCTGTGCCCTTCGCCGTTTGCTCGCACTGATAACAGAACATGCTCATGAGATCTTGCTCCTTTTTACTGTGCTGGTTCCGGTTGACGGGGACAACCTAGACCCGCCGGCGTCGGGAAACCTTGACTTGCATCAAGAAATGTCGTTTTTCTTTTGCACCTCCAACCAGTAGTAGAACTATGGATCGCACTGCCATCCTGGCGCAAGCCAGTTTTTTTCAGGGCCTGTCGGCCGCCAGCCGCGAGGCGCTGGCCGACGTATGTCGGCCGCGCGACCTGCGCAAGCACGAGGTGCTCTTCCGCGAGGGCGAGCGGGGCAGCGCGATGTACCTGCTGGCCGGCGGGCACGTGCAACTCCATAAAATCGGGCCCGACGGCGCGGAGATTGTCATCAAGGTCGTCGCGCCGGGCGAAACCTTTGCCGAGGTCGTGTTGTTCGAGGAGGATCGTTATCCCGTCACCGCCGTCACCCTGGCCGCCAGCCGCGTGTTCGTCTTCCTGCGGCAGGATATCCAGCGCCTGCTGGGCGCGTCCGACTTCCGCCGCGACTTCATCCGGATGCTGTTGCGCAAGCAACGCTACCTGGCGGACAAGATCCGCCAGTTGACGGCGCACGACGTCGCGACGCGTCTCCAAGCTTTTCTGCGCGAGCAGTACGGCCCACGCCTCGTCATCCAGACCGCGCTCTCCAAGAAAGCCGTGGCCGCCGCGATCGGGACCACGCCGGAGACCCTCTCGCGGCTGCTGCAGCGCCTGCGGCGGCAGCAGCAACTGGCCTGGAACGGCCGCACCCTCCGGTTGGCCCCCGCTTTCTGGCGGCCGCCCGGGGCGAGCGGGGCCTCCTGAGCGCAGCCCGTCAGCAGTATGCAAATTGCTGGCGGCCCTGTGAAGAAGATGGACAAATACCGGCGATTCATGCCATATTAATAAAAATTTGACTTCGGATGAATCCTCCGGCGGGCGCGGAAAGGCGGACGCTTCGCATGCACAAAAAAACGAGCAACAAGATACGGAAGAAGGTTTTGTCCTTTAAGGAAGCGGACCGCGTCATAGCCGCGGGGCTTTACCCTTATTTCAGGCCCATTTCATCGGCCCAGGGGACGGAAGTCACCCTCAACGGCCAGCAGGTGCTCATGTTCGGGTCGAACAGCTACATGGGGCTGACCGATCATCCCAAGGTCAAGGAAGCCGCCATAGCGGCGGTCAGGAAATACGGCACCGGCTGTGCCGGCTCGCGCTTCCTGAATGGCACGCTCGACATCCACCTGGCCTGCGAAGACAAACTGGCGCAGTTTGTAAAGAAAGAAGCCGCGCTGCTCTATTCCACGGGTTTCCAGGTCAACCAGGGCGTGATTTCCTGCCTGGTGGGCCGGGAGGACACCGTTGTTCTCGACAAGCAGGACCACGCCAGCATCCTGGATGGCGCGCGGCTCTGCTTGGGCAACGTGGTCCGCTTTCAGCACAACAGCATGACCAGCCTCGCGAAAACGCTGGACGGCTGTCCGACCCGGGGCG
>CAIQIC010000482.1 GCA_903871765.1 uncultured Lentisphaerota bacterium | reverse complement strand
CGTTGCCAAGATCGTTTGCGGACCATCGACCGCCGTGTCGTCGGCAGTCTGCCAGATATGCGGGCTAGCCCTGCGCTTGGCCCACAGGAAAAGACGGGACATTGTCTCCAGGATCATTTACGCCATTGGGGATGAACCCTGCACTCCCCATTAAGCAACGACTGGCCCAAACCGGTAACGCCGCCCTGGTGCTCACACTGCTCAGCGCCAATCCGGCACCCACCCGCACCCAGCTCGCCAAAGCGCTGTGTCAGCGTCTGGATTTGCGCGATCCGAAAGGCGACTGGCAGGTCGCCACCACCGCGCAGGCTCTCCGCGATCTCGAAGCGCAGGGCCACTGGACGCTGCCCGCGCCGAGAGCCCGCCGGCCGCGGACGTGGTCCAACGCGCCGACGCGGTTGCACCAGCCCGTCCCAGCCGCCCGCCGGGTGCCCCGCCAGCTCGAGCAAATCCAAGGCCTGCAACTGGTCGAGGTGACCACTCCGCCACAGGTGCTGATCTGGAACGAGCTGATGTTCCGGGAACATCCTTTGCACGACGCCCGGCTGGTCGGCCGGCAGTTCCGCTATTTGCTCGCTTCGGACCACGGCTGGCTCGGCGGCCTCGGTTTTGGCAGCGCGGCCCTGTTTTTGGCCGGTCGTGACCGGTGGATCGGCTGGAGCGAGGCTCAGCGCACGACCCATCTGCCACGGGTGCTCAACATGACCCGGTTTCTCATCCGGCCCGGCGTCCGCTGCCCGAATCTCGCCTCGCACGTGCTCGGGTTGTGCGCCCGGCGCATCGCCGCCGACTTCGAGCGCCGCTACGGCCTGCGCCCGTGGTTGCTGGAGAGCTTCGTGGACTCCTCGGCGTATGCTGGCACCTGTTACCAAGCGGCCAACTGGCTCAAGGTCGGCCAGACCAAGGGCCGGGGCCGCAACGGCGCGCGCGATGCCGGCAAGAGCATCAAGGACGTTTATCTCTACCCGCTGGTGGACAATATTCATGCCCGCTTCGGGGTGGAACGCTTCCCGCTGGACGCCCTCGAGCCGCAGAGCGGACTGGACGGCACCGGCTGGGCCGAGCAGGAGTTCGGCGAATGCGAACTGGGCGACCGGCGACTGACCCGCCGCCTGGTCAAGCTCGTCGCCGCCGAGGCCGCCAACCCCGGCGCCTCGCACGCCCAGGCGGCCGGCGGCGATCCCCACCAGCTCAAAGCCTGTTATCGGTTTCTCAATAACGATTCCCCGGCGCTGCACCTGGCGAGCATCCTGCAAACGCACCGCACGCAAACGCTGCGACGGATGAAACGCCACGCGACGGTGCTCATCGTGCAAGACACCACCGATTTGAACTTCTCCAGCCGGCCCCAATGCCAAGGGCTGGGTCGGACCACCGCCAACCAGACCGGCGCCAAGACCCGCGGCCTCAAGCTCCACAGCTCCCTGGCCGTCGAGGCCGAGGGCGGGCTGCCTCTGGGTGTCCTGCGCCTGCACGGCTATGCGCCCGAACCGGCCCAAGGCCAAGACCCCCACCGCCCCATCGAGCAAAAGGAATCCAACCGCTGGCTCGAAGCGTATCGGGATGCCACTGCCATCGCGGCGCTCCTGCCCGACACCCGCATCGTGAGCGTGACCGACCGGGAGGGCGACCTGTTCGAGCTGTTCGATCAGCGGCGCCGCTCGGTGGGGCCCAAGGCCGATCTGCTGGTGCGGGCCAAGTGGGATCGGAACTTGGAAGGCACCGACGCGACGCTCTTCGCCGAGCTGGCCGCGGCGCCCCTGGCCCGGACCGTGAAATTCGCCGTGCCGCGCCAGCGCGAACACCTCGGCAAGCCCTCGTCGCCCGGTCGCCCGGCGCGGCCGGAGCGCGACGCCCAAGTCGAAGTGCGCTATCAAGAGGTGACGTTGCGCGCGCCGCAGACCCCGCAGTTGCGCGCCCGACCGCCCCTGCGGCTGTGGGCGATTTATCTGGAGGAGAAAAACCCTCCTCCGGGCGCCACGGCGCTGCGCTGGCTGCTGTTGACCACCGTGCCGGTGGCCTCCGCGAAACAAGCGCTGCGGTGCCTTCGCTGGTATGGCCGGCGCTGGCGGATCGAGGAATGGCATCGCGTGATGAAGAGCGGCTGCAAGATCCTGGAACACCAAAACCACGACGCCGAGGTCCTGCTACGGGCCATTACCCTGGATGCGGTGATTGCCTGGCGGATCATGCTGCTGGCGCTCCTGGGCCGGGCCGAGCCTGGGCTGCCGTGCGACGGGCTGTTCAACCCGTGCGAGTGCGCGGTGCTGGAACTGCTGACGGCCAAAAAAAACTCTCCCTGGGTGCAGCCATGATCGTCCTCGCCCAACTCGGCGGTTACCTGCACCGCCCGTGCGACGGGCCGCCCGGCTTCGAGTGCTTGTGGAAAGGTTACGTCAGCTTTGCCGCCATGGTGCGGATCATGCACCTGCGCCAGACATCCGCCTCAAAACCTTGCCGACCGATGCGCCGTCGCAAATCTGTGGGCCAAGCGCAGGGCTAGCCCGGATGTCCTGGACGCCGGGACGGCAGATATTTGCCTGGAACAGACTGTGGCTTTGCGGCGGAGTGAGGCGTGAAACATCCGGGCTAGGGCGTTTTTAAAGATTGGATTGTCATTCTGAACGCAGTGAAGAATCCAGTGGGACATCGTCTGGATTCGCTACGAGATCTTTTTGGATCCTTCGCTTCGCTGCTGATGAACAGTCCCGGT
>CAIQIC010000481.1 GCA_903871765.1 uncultured Lentisphaerota bacterium | reverse complement strand
TGCCCCGTACGTGTCAAGCCTTGCAGGCCACGGCCATCAAGCCGGCCGGCTTGGGGGACAGCGCCAGCACCAACGCCTCCGCCCCGGTAGCCAGTGCGAACAAAAGCACTAGCAGGCTCCTGACGCTCTACCGGCGTCCGAATGAGGACCTCGCCGTCATGCATGGCTATAATCTTAGCGTCAACCTGCTCGAGGACCCTTCGCGGCTGAAGACCCAGAAGAATAGCTCCAGCAGTGGACGCACCACCAACATCGCCGGCCCGATCAACTATGTGCCGCGCATCACGATCAACTGCCTCAACACGAACTTGCGCTCGGGCAGCCGGCTGGTGGTTGAATATTTCAGCCGGGTCATCAATCGTGTGGTCAATCAAGCGGCTGTCCCGCGTCGCCGCGAGGGGATTGAGACCATTTTGCTGCCGGCCATCGATCGCGGCCATGCGCTCACGGTGGAAGCCAAGGGGATCATGATGAATAAATCCGAGACCATCCAGCACCCTGCCTCCGGCGTGACCACGCGCACCAGCCAAGGGACCGAGTTCTATGGCTTGATTGTCACGATGCAGGACGACAGCGGGCAGACCATCATCCAGCGTTTTTCGCCGCCGGGGTTGACGGCGGAAATCGCCGGGGTCGCCGCCTACGACCGGCGCTGATGCGGTCCGTCGGCGCGCGGCGGCCGGCCGCCGTGCGGATGGTTTTCAGCGCGCGGTAAAAACTCATTTTGCCCAAGCCCTGGTTTTGCTTCTGTGCGCCGTCGTCGTGCATTCTTTTTCGATTCATGCAATATGGCTTTATATTACAAAAAGAAGGGGATGAATAGGATGAAACGGCTACCTGTCTTCTGCGGCGGCACCCTCGTCTTTGCCGCCCTGCTGCTGGGCGCGCATAACGTCTGCGCGGCGGAGCAGGAGCCGCCCAAGCTGGTGCCGATCACGCCGGTGGCTCCGGGGTTGCAATTGTCGCGTCTGTTCAACGATCACATGGTGCTGCAGCGCGAGAAACCGGTCAAGGTTTGGGGCTGGGCGAATGTCGGAGAGGAGGTGACGGTTTCTTTTGCTGGGCAGGCAAGAACGGCCAGGGCGGACGTCGCTGGCCGCTGGGTGGTGCAACTCAAACCAATGACCGCTAGGGCCGAGGGCCTCGAACTTAGCGCCACGAGCGGCACCAGCAAGGTGACCATCAAGGATGTGCTCGTGGGCGAGGTGTGGCTGCTGGGCGGGCAGAGCAACATGTCCTTTCCGCTGTGGATTCGCAGTGACGGGTTCACGAAGGCCGAGGCCGGGGCGCATCCCGAGTACCAGTCTATCCGCTGCGTCAGCACGCTGCACGGCGATGGCGCCGATCCTTCGTACGAGAAACTGGACTGGATCCAGAAAGAACCGCAGCAGGAACTGCCGTTCAAGCGCGAATGGGTCGTGTTCGGGCCGGACAGTCTGAACCTGCATGCACCCGCGTTCAGCGCGTTCGGGTTCTTCTTCGCGAAGAACTTGTACGACCAGCTCAAGGTGCCGATCGGACTGGTGGACACCTCCGTCGGTGGAACCCTGGCGCACTACTGGGCGCCGGGCAATGAGCAGAAGAAGATCCCCGAATTAGAGCCATTCTTCAAGGAGGAGATCTGGTTTCCGGGGTGCCTTTATAACAGCACCATTGGGCCGATCCGCGACCTGACGTTCCGTGGCGCATGGTTCTACATGGGCGAGAACAATTCCATGACTGAGCCCGTCTCAATCTTCGAGCCGACCTACCGGGCGGTGATCGCCTCGTGGCGCAAGACGTTCGACATGCCGGACATGCCGTTCGGCATTGTGCAGACCGCGAGTTGCGGCAGCGGTAAGAACGTTTACGGACCGGGGCCGAACAACCTCGTGCAGGAGGCGCAACTGCGCATTCAACGCACGACGCCCAATGTCGGCATCGTGATCACCACGGACGAGGTGCACGGTGATTTGCATATCATCCGCAAGCAGTCGCACGGTGAGCGCGCGATCCGCTGGGCCATGGCGGAGGTGTATGCGAAGAGTCTGCCGCGCGGACAGAAACCGCGGACCTGGGGCAGCCCGGTCTTCAAGTCCGCGAAGACAAAAGGGAACCGCCTCATCCTGCAGCTCGAAACCATGGGCGGCGAACCGCTCAAGCTGACCGGCACTCCGGCTGGCTTCGTGGTGGCGGGCGCGGACAAGCAGTTTCACGAAGCGCAGGCGGAACTGGTCGGCAAGACTTCCGTCGCGATCTGGAGCGATAAGGTGGCCCAGCCGGTGGCGGCGCGCTTCGGCTGGTCCGGCACGCCCTACATCAACCTGTGGACTGAGAGCAGCCTGCCCGTGAGCCCGTTCCGCACGGATGAGTGGAAGTGAAAATTAAGAAAACAGAATAAATCGCGTTGGCAACATAATCCTGATTTTGTGGAAGCATGGGGAAATCTTGCGCGATGCCTTGGTACCGGCGCCAATGGCCTTGTCCAAGGACAACACCCGATCCGGCACGAACTCCGACGGTGCCAGCAGCAGCTTATTCGCACGCTGGATCACCGGCCGGGCCGATTCCAGCGTCGATCGGGTAAAGGTCTGCTAAAAACGATCCTGAGCGTTGAGGTGGGGTATTTGATACCATCCGGGCCGAATCGCACCAGCCGGCCACGTAGTATGCCCCGCCAAGGCCGCTAGCCGGCCCGCCACGCCACGATCATCCTGCCGGACGTGCCAAGCCAGCCACCGGCCAGATCGAAACGAATGGCTCCCCAAAAAGCAAAAGAGGGTAAAAGAGGGTTGTTTTTGGTTGTTTAGGCTGGCGTGAATTATGACCAATGAAAACGCGGTTTTCCACTGATTCTATTGAGGAAAAGGTTGGAGGCGCGGATCGGATTCGAACCGATGTATAGAGGTTTTGCAGACCTCCGCCTTACCACTTGGCTACCGCGCCGTATTCACGCAGGCCCTTCCTGCAGGCCGGCCGATGCTACCGGACAGGAGCCCGGCCTTGGGCGGTGAACTTGCCACACCGGCGCCCAAGCCGCAAGCCAAATCCGCCAAAACTTCTTGTCTTTCGCGCGAGGGGATTTCATACTTCCGTTTGGTTGTGCATAAAGGAGGCACCTATGCGTTTAGCCACGCGGTTGCAGCACCTTGTACCCACCCTGATCCTGGCAGTCCTGGTCGGGGGGACCCCCGGCTGCCTGAAGAACAAGGTGGTCGTGCGGGTCAAGCCGGACGGCTCGGGGGATATCCTGGTCACCCGCGTGATCAGCCCCGCCGTCGTCCAGATGGTCGAGGCCCAGATGAAGCAGGTCTCGGGCTCCCTGAAGGACCTGGACGCGGACGCGCCAGACGAAATCCAGCAGCGCATGAAGCAGGATCCGTTTTTCAACGAGCCGTCCCTGTCGAATGAAGCGAGCCAATACGGCGAAGGCGTGACCTACGTCAAGGCCCGGAAATACGACGAAAGCGGTTCGCGCGGCGCGGTGATCCAATACGCCTTCACCAACGTCAACCAGGTGCGCCTGTCCATGAAGCATTCCGGCATGGAAAACCTCGCGGGCGGCGGGGGTCGCCGCCCCGCTCCGGATCCCAAGGACTGCTATCAGTTCGAGTTCAAGCCGGGTGCCCCCTGCGTGCTCACGGTGCGCGTGCCGGAGCTGCCGCAGAGCGAGAAGGCCGACGAGCCGCCGCCGCCGGCCGCGAAGCGGGAGATCCCGCCCGAGGAACGGGCACAGATCATGGCCATGCTGGGCAAGCCGCTCAATCTGAAGGGCGATGAATCCATGGAAGAAATCATGCGCCGCATGATGAAGGACATGGAGGTCAGTCTCTCGGTCGAGGTGGACGGCAAGGTGGCCAAGTCCACGGCCGCCCATGCCTACCCAGGGAAGGCGAACCGGTTCGTGCTCATGAAAATGGACATGAACCAGATGATGGATTCGCCCGCCTTCAAGCGGCTCATCCAGGCGTCCGCGGGCGGCGGCGGCATGAACGAAGAGGCGATGAACAGCCTCATGCTGCACTCGCCCGGCGTCCTGCTGGACACCAACCGCACCATCCGCATCGAATTCAACCCCGCGGCGACGCCATGAAAACGAATGATTGCCTTTCGCCGAAGGGGTTGGGCTGCGTCCGCTGGCGCGGCCGCGTGTGGCTGGGGCTGGCGCTGGCCGGGCTGGCCCTGGCGGCGCGCGCGCCGGCGGACGACACCAACGCGGCGCCGGTCAAGGATTTCGGTGCCGGCTTCGCCAAGTTCCTGGCCCTGGGTCTGCCGGACGTGAAGGAGGCCCGGTATGTCCGGCTGGAGTCGAGCTATGGTCAGGCCTACGAGGTGCGCACGGAGCGCTTGAAGCTGGAGGGCAATGCGTGGCTGTTGGCGGAACAGCCGGACAAGACCGCACGCGTGCTTCTCGGCCGGACCAAGGTACGGGAGCTGGTGGATCCCCAGAAGCTGCAAAAGGAGCTGGCGGAGAAGATGAAGCAGGCGCGGGCGCAAGGGGGGCGCGCCATGATGACGCTGGGCGATCGCCGCCTGGGTGGCACGTGGAAAGCCGCCGATCCGAAAAAAGACTGTGACGCCATCCTGAGCTATCTGCAGCAGTCCTCGACCAACGAGGAGGACCGCGGCGGGTATGAGTTGAAGGCCCTCACGCCGTCGCTGTTCCTATCGGCCACCCACTATTACCGGACCGGGCTGACCAACGAGGCGAACCGGATCGCGCAGGCGCTGTTCGACCGGGCCGGCGATGCGCGCAAGGTCATTCTGGGCGCGATGAATCAACTGGCCGACAGCCAGTACGAGGAACTGTTCGGGGATTTCAGCGCCCGGCCCGACTGGCGCGCCTTTGCCCAGGGCCTGCAGGCGTTGTTGCAGCGCTACCCGTCCGGCTGGCGCATGGCGCCGGCCGTGCGCCGGCTGGCGGAGCGGGTCAAGGCGCGCGCGGAGCAAGCCGTCCCGCCGGCGGTGACCAGCGCGGGGCTGACGGAGGAGGACCGCCAACTGGCCGCAGAACTGGCCCAGTCCGCCGTAAACGGCAGTTCCCTCCAATATCTGCAATACCGGCAAAATCTGTGGGTGCTGCCGTCCAGCCGCGGTGCCCCGCGGCGCTTGGGCCTGCCCGGCGCGCCGCCCTGGCAAAAGATCACCCAGCGCGGCATGAAAGCCGTGCCGCTGCTGCTGGCCCTGGCGAAAGACGAGTATCTGCTGCCCGCGGAATCCAGCGGGGCGAGCTTCAGCCATAGCGACTATGGCGGCTGGCGTGGTTCTTCATCCGGCAATTCCGAGGAGGCGGTCGAGCAGATGTACCAGCAATTGTCCCGGCCCGTCACGCGCGGCGAAGTCGCCCGGGCCCTGCTGCAGCAGGTGCTGCCGCGCAGGGAGGACTCGTCGCGGGAGGAACTGGATCCTGACACGCTGGTCGAGGAAGTGCAACGGTGGTATCAGGACACCGGCAAGCAGACGCCGGAAGAGCTGACCACCTGGTACCTGGAGCATGGCGACCAGGCCCAGCAGCAAATCGCCGTGGCGGCGCTGGTCAAAACCGGCGCGACCAACAACTTCGCCCGCGTGGAGGCGTTCATGCTGGAGCATGCCGATGAACTCCTGCGCGACGGCAGCAGCGCGGGCGAATACGTCCGCCAGCGCGGCCGCGCGGCGCTGCCGTTTCTCCAGAAGCTGGAAGCTGCGGCGCTGACGCCCAAGAAGAAAAAAGTCGCGGAGGAGGAAGAGGACGGCGTCATCCAGCGGGACGACCGGGAGGAAAAGGCGCAGCGCGAAGTCCTGGGCGCGTGGCGGAAACTGGCGGAAGCGCCGCCGGCCGAGGAGATCCTGCGGGAGGTCGCGCAGCATCCGGAAAGCTGGGCGAAATACGAAAACGTGCTGGGCCAGCAACTGCGCGGCCCGGCGGCGGGCAAAGCCCTCGACCTGTTGTTGGAAACGACCATCGGGATGAAGGACCTGAAGGTCAGGCGGGACCTCTTGGATCTGGTGTGGCATCCGCTGTACACGCTGGGACGCTCTGACGAGAAGGAAGAGGAGCCAGATGAAGACGCGCCGCCTGCCGCCGCCGATCCGGCGCTCACCGCGGCGATGGCAGCCTTCCTGACCAAGCACGCCTCCGCCTGGCAGACCTTGCTGGCCGACGAGCGGCCGCTGCCGACCGCGCCCGGAGATGCTGATGACGTCGCAACCTTTGCCGATGTCGCAGCCCAATGGATCGAGCGCCTGTTCGGCCGCGAGCCCGGGGCCGAGAACGCCCCGCCGGGATTGTGGGACGCGATGGGCCAAGCACTCATCAAGGCGCGGGCGCGCGCCCGGCTGGCCCACCAGCCTTTGCCCGGCTGGCCCAAGGCCGAACGGGTGACGCCCGCCCGGCGCGCGGAAATCGCCGCGCGCTTGCAGGCGGCCGGCGTCGCCGAACTTGCCGCGGTTGTGCAGGGTCTGACGGACGATGAGAAGCTGGCCTTGAGCGAGGAAACCGCCCAACGCGCCGAGTTGCAAAAGGTGCTCCGACCGCTGGCGTTCAGCGTACAGCGCGTCCAGGTGAACGGATCCACCGGCGAACTGGCGCGGGCCGTGCTGCCCTGGGCGGGTCGCCCGCTGACGAAGTCCGACGTGGATAAACTGATCGAGGTCAGCCGGGGCCTGGCCGCGGCCGGCCAGTCCGCGCACCTCAAACTGTGGCGCGGCCAGGGACTCACCGGATTCCGGGTGGCGGTCACGGAATATGATCGCACGATGCCCGAATATCGGCAGATGTTCGACTGGATGATCGAAGAGTTGGACCACGAACAGCCCGCGCGAGTGGCGGCCAATCTGTATGCGGGCGAGCGCTGTGGCGCGTTCGAGTGGATGGTTGCCGTGCCGGCCAAGGCTGGCGTCGCCGCACCGGTCAAGACGGGCAGCGGCGGCGCGGATGTATTGGACGACATGCTGGACGAACTGAAGACCGACACGAGCTCATGGCGCGAGGAAGGCCAGAAACAATTCACAGCCCTGCTCGAGGACCTTTTCAAAGGCGAAGCCCCGTTGGATTGGCATGTACGGCTGGATGTGGTCGTCAGTCCGGCCATCAAACCAGCGGGTAAGCCGGCATCCGGCGGGAAAGCCGGCGCGTCGGAACCGGTCGCGATACCATGGATGCAGGATCTGGAATAAGGAGGGTCGTATGAAGGAAGACGCTGCGGCTTGGAAGAAGGTGCAGGAGGACGTGCAGACGTTGCGCACGGAGATCGGCCGGGTGATCGTCGGTCAGCAGGCGATTGTCGAGGAGATGCTGGTAGCGCTGCTGTGCCGCGGGCATTGCCTGATCGTCGGCGTGCCCGGCCTGGCCAAGACGCTGCTGGTCAGCACGCTGGGCCAGATCCTCGGCCTGACGTTCCGCAGGATCCAGTTCACGCCGGACCTGATGCCGACGGACATCCTGGGCAGCGAGATCCTGCAGGAGGAGGCCGACGGCCGCCGGCGGTTCGAGTTCGTGCCGGGGCCGGTTTTCGCGAACCTGATCCTGGCGGACGAGATCAACCGCACGCCGCCGAAGACCCAGGCGGCGCTGCTGGAGGCCATGCAGGAAAAACAGGTCACGGTGGCGGGCCGGACGATGAAGCTGGCCGAACCGTTCCTGGTGTTCGCCACCCAGAATCCGATCGAGCACGAGGGCACCTACCCGCTGCCCGAGGCCCAGCTCGACCGATTCTTCTTCAACCTGCTGATTGACTATCCGTCCCTGGATGAAGAGCGGCAGATCGTGCTCCAGACCACGGGCCGCGTGCAGGCCGTCACCCACCGGAAGATCGGGCCGGAGGACGTGCTGCGGCTCCAGGAGGCGGTGCTGGACGTGCCGGTGCCGGATCACGTCCTTGAGTATATCCTCAAGCTGACCCGGTCTTCCCGGCCTGCGGCGGCCGATGCCTCCGAGTACGTCAAGCAGTACGTGGCCTGGGGCGCCGGCCCGCGCGGCGCGCAGAATCTCACGCGCGCGGCCAAGGCGCTGGCGCTGTTGGGGGGCCAGCCGGCCGCCTCGGTCGAAGAGGTGCGCCGCGTGGCGCGGCCGGTGCTGCGCCACCGCATCATCCCCAACTACAACGCCACCGGCGAGGGCATCTCGGTCGAGCGCATCATCACGCAATTGCTGGAAGCGATCGCCTGAACCGCGGCGGCGCGGCGGAGCAGCCATGAAGGGGCAGGACACCGAGCAGCGCGCAGCCGGTCGCCGGTTTGTCTATCTTCAGCCGGAGGACATCCGGAAGCTGGCGACGTTCGAGTTCGCCCCCAAGGCGGTGGTGGAGGGTTACCTGGCCGGCCGGCATCGCTCGCGCGCGCGCGGGCCCTCGATCGAGTTCCGCGACTACCGGCCCTATGTGGCCGGCGACGACCCGGCGCGGGTGGACTGGCGCGTATTTGCGCGCACCGACCGGTATTACCTGCGCACCTTCGAGCAGGAAACGAACATGGACGGCCACATCTTCCTCGACAGCAGCGCGTCCATGGGCTTCGGCGCGCCGCTGAGCAAGCTGGCCTACGCCTCCTTCTTCGCCGCCGCCCTGGCCTACCTGATCATCCACTGCACGGACCGCGTGTCGCTGCAGATCTTCGACGACCGGATCCGGCAGTTCATCGCGCCGGGGAGCACCTCCGCGCACCTGCAGTCGTTGATGCACGCGCTGGAGCACAACCAGCCGGGCGGACGTACGTCGCTGGCGGTCGCGTTGCGCCGGTCCTTTCCGTTGCTCAAGCGCAAAGGGGTGCTGGTGGTGCTGTCGGATTTCTTCGACGATCCGGCGGAGATCTTCGCGGCCCTGAGCCCCTACCTGCACCGGGGTTTCAAGGTGCACCTGTTCCACGTACTGACGCCCGCCGAGCTAGAGTTGAACCGGCACGGCCTGGCCGCCTTCACGGACATGGAAACCCGTCGGCGCGTTGTGGCGCACGCCGACCTGATCCGGGTGGATTACCGGCAGGCCATGCTCGGGCACGTGGCGCACCTGCGCGAACTCGCCGTGCGGCGCGGCGTGGGCTATGCCCTCGCGCGGACGGACACTCATTATTTCCAGTTGTTTGACCGGCTGACGTCATGAGCGTTTTTTTCACGCATCCCTGGTACGGCCTCTTCGCGCTGGCGCTGGTGCCGCTGTTGATTCATTTGTTCGCACGCGCCCGCCCGCCCGCCTACTGGTTCCCGTCGGTGGAATTCATCCAGCGCATCCTGCGCAAGACGCTGCGCGTCAAACGGCCGCGGGACTGGCTGCTCTGGCTGCTGCGCACCCTGCTGACGCTGGCCATGGTGCTGCTCATCCTTGGTCCCATCCTGATGGCCGGCCGCGCCGGGCCGGGCGCGGGCTTGCAGCGCAACCTCGTGCTGGTGGTGGACGCCACCGCCTCGATGGCCTATTCCGACGGGGCGCAGACGCGGTTCGCGGCGGCCTGCGCCGAAGCGTCCGAGGTGTTGCGCGGACTGCGGTCGCTGGATCGCGCCAACATCGTCTGGCTCAAATCCGTGCCGGCGGCGGTGTTTCCGGAATTGGGCGTCAATCTCGGCCAGCTCCAGGACGAGCTGCGGCGCGCGCGCGTCAGCAG
>CAIQIC010000480.1 GCA_903871765.1 uncultured Lentisphaerota bacterium | reverse complement strand
GGCATTTGCTCCGGCAAATCATCGGTTGGACGGTGATCGTCGTCGGGATCATTGACTTGCCGCTGCCGGGGCCGGGCTGGCTGATCATCGGCATGGGCGCGCTGATCCTGGCCCCTTACATCAAGATCTTTCGCCGGTTCGCGGACTGGATCCAGCGGCGCTGCCCCGCGCTGCGGGAGCCGCTCAGGAAGTTTGAGGCGAAGCATGGTCTGCCGGAGGACGACGCCGGCCCCCGCGCTTGAGATGGCCGGCGAACGGCTCTTTTTTTGAAAAGTCCGGCAGAAAATCGGGATGGCCCGCGTCCGGCTGGATAAAAACGCGTTCGAAGCCCAGTTCTTCAACCAGATCGCAGACCTGGCCGTATTCTTCCGCCGTGACGGTCCGGTCCAAGAGCCCGCGGGTCAGGCAGGTCTCGACGGGTCGAAACTGGCTCATCACCGACAGCGGGAGCTGCGGACCGAACTCGTCGCGCAGCAGGCGCAGCACGCGGCGCGTATTCTCGACATAGCCGGGCAGGACGAGATGCCGGACCAGCACGCCGCGGCGGGCCACGAGCCGACCATCATCGTCCCACGGCTCCAGAAAACCCTGGGCGGCGACCATGCGGCGGAGCGCCTCGCGCGTGATGTCCGGGTAGCGGTGATCGCGCATGCAGGCGTGGGCGAGATCCGGATCGGCGAATTTGAAGTCGGGCATGAAGATGTCCATGAGCTCGGCGTAGGCGGCGACCATGGCGGGCGCCTGGTAGCCGGAACTGTTGAAGATGAAGGGCAGCGTGTGGCCGCGCGCGCGCAGGCGGCGGCCCAAGTTCTCGATGTGCGGCCAGAAGTGGTCGGGCGTGACGAAATTGAGATTGTGGACGCCCTGCTTGATCAGGTCCTCGGCCATGGCCAGCAGGTCGTCAGCGGTGACGACGCGGCCTTGGTCGCCGAGGGAGATCTGGTGGTTTTGGCAGAAGAAGCACTGGCTGGAGCAGCCGCAAAAAAAAATGGCGCCGGAGCCGCGCGTGCCGCTGAAGCAGGGCTCCTCGCCGTAGTGCGGTCCGGCGAAGGCGATGCGGCACGCCGCCGACTCCCCGCAAAAACCGGTCTGCCCGCTGCTGCGATCCGCACCGCACTGCCGTGGACACAGCTTGCAGTTTGCATAGCGGCGCATGATGTTGCGATCCCGGATGACCGTAGCCGGCGCTCCAGCAATACGGCTATCCTCATTATTACCCCTTTTCCCTATAGTTTCAATCCCATCACATGGACCGTGTGAGGCGGTTGGCCGAGGATCGCCGGCGCGGGGTATTCGGCCAGCCGCTGAAACCCGGCGCGGGCGAAAAACGCCTGGCCGCCCGCCGACGCGGCGGAGATGTGCAGGCCGCGAATATCGCGCGCCCGCAAGGTTGCCAACAGCCGGTCGAACAGTTGCGCGCCGATGCCCTGGCGTCGCCAGGCGGCAGCGAGGTTGAGATGGGCGTGGGCGGGGTAATCCCGCGCGAGGACGCCGTGGACGTCGCGCCAGGTGCGCGCGGCGCGTGCGCTGGCCAGCAGCAGAGCCCAGACGGCGGGCCGCAGCCAGTGACCGTGCAGCAGGAACAAACCCAGCAGTCGCGGCGCGATGCCGCGCGCATAGCGGCGGTGGAATAGCCGCGTGTCGGCGCAGCCGCTGACATAGCCGGCGAGCGTGCCGGCCGCGTCGGCCAGGAAGGTCAATTCCGGTTCATAGCGCAGGTAATAACCCTCCAGCGCCTCGGCGACCAACGCTTCGTCGTCGAAGACCGGCCGCAGGGGCTGGCCGAACAGGGCGGTGTCAAAGCAGATCCGGCGCACGGCCGCCGCGTCCGCCGGATCATAAGCGCGCAGAACAAGGGCCGGGGCCATGCGCGCTAGAGTGCCGCAACCCGGCGCCGGGGTCAACCCGCGACAACAACGCCGGCCTGGAACGCAGGACCTCCGTCACAGGGCCGGGGCATGGTTAGGAGAAACATGGAAATCATCTTGATTTTTCCGGGCCAGCGGACGATAAAGAGGCCAACCAACAAGGAAAGGACGGCGATCATGAAGGGTAATACCAAGGTCATAGAGCGGTTGAATGCCCGGCTGGCGGATGAATTGACGGCCATCAACCAGTATATGGTGCACTCGGAGATGTGTGCGAACTGGGGCTATGCCAAGCTGCATGCGGCCATCGAAAAACGCGCCATCAACGAAATGAAGCATGCCGAGAAATTGATCGGGCGGATTTTGTTTCTGGAAGGTCGGCCGGTGGTCAGCGTCTTGAACAAGATCTCCATCGGCGCCAAAGTGGAAGATCAGCACGCCAGGGACTGGCAGGCGGAAAACGACGCGGTCAAAGCCTACAACGACGACATCCGCTTCGCGGCGGAGTCCGGCGACAACGGCACGCGCGACATGCTGACCGATATCCTCAAGGACGAGGAAAGCCACATTGACTGGATCGAGGAACAACTCGACCAGATCGCGCAACTGGGCGTGCAGAACTACCTGGTGGAGCAAATGCACTGATCCGCGGCGCGCCGCGGCGCTTCCGCGCGTTGACAAGCTCTTGCGCCGGCAGGATCAGCAGGTGGCCGGACCACGGCACGAGCTCTGCCTTGTTGACCAGCAGGGCGCGTGGAAGGCCGGTGACGCTGAATCACCAAGGCATCAACGTTGAGGTCCATCAACAGCAAATGGATCGCGGATGGGCAGGACGGCGTCGGGGTTGCCGGGATTCGGCGACAATGATATCCCCTGCCCCCGTTGCTTGTTGACTAAATAGATTCCTAAGGTCATCAGGGTGGCCACGGTCAGAAGAACACTCCAGAAAATGAGATCCTGCCGCCGCCGCCGCCGCCGGACCTGATGATGACGACGGGTCTGGCGACGCTCGAAATCCGACGCCGTGGCCTGCTGCATCAAGCGGGCATGCATCTCGGCCCGTGCTTTGTATTCCCCCTCCAAAGCCAGCCGCGGCCGGAACTCTTTAGTCACCGGATCATAAACCATGCTCATAAGCTTGTCCCGAAGGCCAAGACAATATAGCCATAGAAAGCGCCGCGAGCAAATCAATCGTGACCAACCCTGACGACCACCCGCTGTAGCCTCCTGAAGCCGCGTGGCAAACACAGCCCTTCCCGCTTGCAATTACCCCGTCAGCCATCTACCTTGCCCGCGGTGCAATCGCCTGGGCCGGCCGGTCGAAGGACGTCTGTCCGCGCTTGCCGGGAGCGGTTGCTGCTCAATATAAGCTGCTTGCCCCATGCTGGTCAGCATTTTCAATGATGTGATTGGCCCCGTGATGCGCGGGCCGTCCAGCTCCCATTGCGCCGCGGCGCTGCGCATCGGACGACTGGCGCGGGACCTGATGGGCGGGGCCCTTCAGGAGGTCCGCGTGGAGTTTGACCGGCAAGGCGCCCTGGCCACGACGCACGCCAGCCAGGGATCGGACATGGGCCTGTGCGGCGGTTTGTTGGGCTGGGAGGCGGACAATGAGCGGTTGCCCGGGGCCGTGGAGGCGCTGCGGCAGGCCGGTATCAACTTGCGGGTGGATTTGGTGGATGGCCGGGATGCGCATCCCAACACCTACCGGCTTACCCTGCGAAATGCGCAGGAACAACACGCGTTGGTTGCCATTTCCACCGGCGGCGGCATGGTGGAGATCATCGCGGTGGACGGTTTCACGGTATCCATCGCCGGCGATTACCACGAGACGCTGCTTCGTGTAGAGCGCGGTGGCCCGGAGGTGATCGCGCGTCTGGCGGCCCTGTTTGCCGCCGACGAAGTCCTGTTGCATGCCGTGCCGGCCGGCCAATTGGTGGAGGTCAAAGCGCAGCAGTTTATCCCCGCGGACGTCCTGGAACGCCTGCAAGCAGTGACGCCGTTGCGTGGGGTGCAGTGCCTGGCACCCGTGCTGCCGGTGCTGTCGCGCCGGGGCTTGCAGGTTCCGTTCACGACCTGTGCGGACCTGCTACGGCATGCCGCCGGCCGCAATGTTTTGCTGTGGCAACTGGCGGTCGAATACGAGGCGGCGCGCGGCGGCCTGTCCGCCGCCGAGGTTGTCAGCCGGATGACGGCGTTGGTCCGCATTGTCCGGCGCTCCATCCAACAGGGCTTGGCCGGCACACACTACGCGGACCGTCTGCTGGGTCGTCAATCCGATGCGTTCCAGGCGCGCATGGCGGCCGGGCGGCTGCTGGCCGCCGGCGTGTTGAACCGGACGATCCTCTATGTCACGGCGCTCATGGAGGTAAAAAGCGCACTGGGTGTGATTGTGGCGGCGCCCACCGCCGGCTCGTGCGCCGCGCTCCCCGGGGCGTGTGTCGCCGTGGCGGAGGAACTGGGCTTGCCGGAGGAAGCCATGGCCCGCGCCATGCTGGCCGGAGGATTGATTGGCGCGTTCATCGCCACGCGTTCGACGTTTGCCGCCGAGGTGGCCGGCTGCCAGGCGGAGTGCGGGGCGGCGGGCGCCATGGCCGCGGCCGCCCTGGTGACGCTGGCGGAAGGCACCTTGTCCCAGGCCCTGGCCGCCGCCGCGCTGGCGCTGCAAAGCGCCCTCGGCATGGTGTGCGATCCCGTGGCCAACCGCGTGGAAGTGCCCTGCCTGGGCAAGAATGTGCTCGCCGCCAGCAACGCCTTGGCCTGCGCAAACATGGCCCTGGCCGATTATGATCCGGTCATTCCACTGGACGAAGTCATCGAGACCGCCGATCGTGTCGGCCGCAGCCTGCCGCGCGAACTGCGCTGCACGGCCCTGGGCGGGCTCTCGATCACCAAGACCTCTCTTGAACTGGAGCGCAAACTGGCCGAACAAGGAAGGAGCGGAAAACGATGAGCAGAACATGGCTGGGTTGGGTGGCGGGGCTGGGACTGCTGGTGCTGGGCGTTGACGCGCCCGCGGCAGGCGGTATTCAGGTGGGCGCGGGTGCCAACTACTGGCGGTCGCTGAAGAACATCGACGTCCAACACGTGGACCGGGACGGTTTTTCCTATATGGTGACCTGCCAGTACCGGCCCGGCTGGATCGGCATCGAGGCGGACGTGGAACGGATGCAAAAAGGATTTGGCGGTTCCGACCAGGACGTGTATGAGCCGCAGGCCTACCTGGTGATCGGCAAGGCGCTCTACGGCGCCGTGGGGATCGGCGGCTATTACACGGATGGCGATTTCTCCAGCAAGCCCTTCTATGCGTTCCGCGCCGGGCTGGACCTGGAGGTCCTGCCGATGCTGCACCTGGACATCAACGCCAACTACCGGTTCGAGGATTGGTCCGCGCTCAACTCTGCGTCGCTCACGACCGACACCATCACCCTGGGCGTGGCCGCGCGGCTGGCGTTCTGATCCGCCGGCGTGGCGGAATAGGGTCACGTGAGTGATCCCTATGATCATGCGTTCGCATCTTATATTGGCGTTTATTCTTTTCCTATCGGTGGACCGGGTGTCGGT
>CAIQIC010000479.1 GCA_903871765.1 uncultured Lentisphaerota bacterium | reverse complement strand
TGCGCAGCTACCACGACTCCGCCCTGGATGGCGTTTTTCAGGGCACGTATGGCTGGGGCCACATCGAGGCGCCGGTGGAATTCAAGGAGCGGATTCTGGAGATCGTTCGGACAATCGAGCCCGGTGCCTCTCCGGCAGTGGACTAAACGGTGCCTTTCGCGGTCACGCACGTAACTTACCGTGCGCCAGGCTGCTGGTCACCCTCTTCCAGCCCACAACGCGGCGTTGCGCCGGCGGGCGGGTTTTGCCATAGTAGCCGCCGGCACTATGCAAGGGTCATCGCAATATGGTCTGTTGCTCGGGCTGGGGCTGGCGCTCGCCGCCGGCCAACCGGCCCCCTGCGCCAGCGTGGTGGTGGACCGCTATGCCGCCGTGGTCCACCAGCGCACCATCACCTCCCTGGACGTGCTGACGCAACTGCAGCCGGTCCGGCAGCAGTTGATGGAAACCTACAGCGGGGCCGAGTTGGAAAATAAGCTGATGGAGGCCTATCAGCGGACGCTGAACGCCCTGATCGAGCGCGCGCTGATTCTGGAGGAGTTTGTCCTGGTCAGCGAAAAGGAAGGCATCAAGGTCCCCCCGCAGCTCGTGGACAACCGCGCCAATGAAGTCATCCACGAACGTTTCAACAACAACCGGGCGGCGTTCTTCGAAGCCCTGGCGGCCGAGCGGCTCACGCTGGACGAGTGGCGCGCGGAGACCAAGGATTACCTGATCCTGTCCATCCTCCGCCGGCGGGAAATCGTGGACCGCGTGGTGGTCATGCCGCGCGACGTGCGCGAGCTGTACGCCAGCCGGACGGATAAATACCGCGAGCCGGAAAAAATGCAGTTGCGCGTCATCGTCCTGCACCGCGGCACCACGGAGGCCGAACGGACGGCCAAGCTCCAGGCCGCCGGGCAACTGCGCACGCAGGCGCTACAGGGCGGCGATTTCGCCGAACTGGCCAAGAAAAATTCCGAGGGCCATCGCGCGGCGGAGGGCGGCGATTGGGGCTGGATCGTGCCCAAGGAGCTGCGCGCCGAACTGGCCGCGGCGGTCACCAACATCCCGACCGGCCAGCTCGGCCCGGTGCTCGCCGCGGGCGACGAGCTCTACCTGATCAAGGTCGAGGCGCGCCAGGCCGAGCGGACCCGGCCGCTGCCCGAGGTGTACGCCGACCTGAGCGCCGAGGTGCGCCAGGCGGAGGGCGAACGCCTGTACAAGGACTGGATCAAGCGGCTGCGGCACAAGTATTTTGTGAAGGTTTTCCCGGCGGACTAAACGCCATGAAACCGCCCCTGCGCATCGCCGTCACCCTGGGCGACGCCAATGGCATCGGGCCGGAGGTGACCCTGAAGGCGCTCCGCCAGCTCGGCCGCGTCCCCGGCGTGCAATTCGTCCTCATTGGCACCCCGGCCGCCGTCGCGCCCCACCTCGGCCGCGGAGCTGCCCTGCCGCGCGGCTTGTTGCTGTGGGACCCCGCACCTAAGCTCGCGCCCCGCGGCCGGCCCGGCCGGATTACGGCGGACGCCGCGCGCGCCGCGGCTGCCTGGATTCTCTTTGCGGTACGCGGCTGCCAGGCCGGCCTGTTTGACGCGCTGGTCACCGCGCCCATCAGCAAGGAGGGCTTCCAGCGGGCCGGCATCCGCTTCCCCGGCCACACCGAAATGCTGGCCGCGCTGACGGGCACCCGGCGGTTTGCCATGCTGCTGATGGGCGGACCGCTGCACGTCGTGCTCGTCACGCGCCATCTGCCGCTGGCCAGCGTGCCCGCCGCGCTGACCCGCGAAAATATCGCCGCAGCCATCCGTCTGACCGACGAAGGCCTGCACTGGCTCGGCGTCCGGCGGCGGCGGATCGCCGTCTGCGGGCTCAATCCGCACGCCGGCGACGGTGGGCTGCTTGGCCGCGAGGAAGCGGAACTGATCGCACCCGCCATCCGCGCCGCGCGCCGGCCCGGCCTGACGCTGACCGGCCCCGTGCCGGCCGACGTTGTCTTTTACCAGGCCGTACACGGGCAGCACGACGCGGTGGTCGCCATGTACCACGATCAGGGCCTGGGCCCGCTCAAGATGCTGGCCTTCGATACCGGCGTCAACCTGACCCTCGGCCTGCCGATCGTCCGCACCTCGCCCGACCACGGCCCCGCGTACGACATTGCCGGCCAAAACCGCGCCAATCCCGCCAGCATGGTCGCGGCCCTCCGCTGGGCCATCCGCCTCGCCCGCCGAAAAAATCCCTGGAACAAAACAACTGCGGATCGCGGGAAGGAAACTACGAAACACGCGAAAGACACGAAAAGGAGAGAATAGGTGAACCATCCGCTTCGCTAGAGGTAAAATCGGGGAGACAGCGAGGGTTGGAACACGGATGGCAGGATAAGTCGGCAAAATGCATAAGGTATCCCAAGCCTTGGAGAAGTTCGTTCTCCGTTCCGGCCTCCGTGACCTCATGCCTCCCTCTGCGACCTCTGTGGTAAATCCGAATCCGCGCACCTTTGTATCTAAAGCCCCTTTTTCGCGCTTTTCGCGTATTTCGTAGTTGAAAAAATGATTCCTGAGTAGTTCCAGAGCATGAAACTCACACGGCCATCGGACGTGCGCGCGCTACTGGCGGAGATGGACTTCCATCCCAGCCGCACGCTGGGCCAGAATTTCCTGATCGATTTCAACATTCTGACCATCCTGCTCGACGCCGCGGAATTGAACCACCGCGACAGCGTGTTGGAAATCGGCCCCGGCCTGGGCGTGCTGACGGAAGGGTTGATCAACCGCGCCGGCCGCGTCGTCGCCGTGGAGAAGGATGAACGGCTCTTTCACTGGCTCGAAAAGCGGTTCGAGGATTTCCCCCAACTGAGCTTGCACCACGCTGACGCGCTCGACGTGAACCTGGACGCGCTGCTCGCCCAGGGCCTGAACAAGGTGGTCGCCAACCTGCCGTACGGGATCGCCAGCCGGTTCCTGATGGACGTGCTGAGCTGCGCTCATCCGCCGGAGCGGATCGTGGTCACCGTGCAGTGGGAGGTCGCCCGGCGCTTCGCCGCGGCGCCGTCCAGCCGCGACTACGGCCTCGTCAGCGTGCCGGCGCAGCTCGCCTATGCGGTGGCGGTCCACAAGCGCATCAGCCCGACCTGCTTCTGGCCCTCGCCGGAGGTGACCTCGGCCATTTTGCTGATGATCCGTCGGCCCCAGCCGCTGATGGCGCTGCCGAACCCGCAGGCCCTGCTCGATCTGCTGAAATTCTGTTTCAGTCACCGGCGCAAGCAGCTTGGCACGATCCTGCGCCACCGGCCGGCCGTCGGCGACCGGGCCGCGGACCTGCTGGCCGGGCTCGGCCTGGCGCCGACGGACCGCCCGGAAAACCTCGCCCCCGCCGACTGGGCACGGCTGGCCATCGCGCTGTCCGCCGCTTGAATCACCGCGCGGGTGAAGAGCGGAAATGTGACAGAATCATTTGCGACAGAATCATAAGGCGGGCTTCAATGGGGCCGCGCCGGTAAAGGCGCGGAAATTGTAGGCCGGGTCTCCGACCCGGCACGCTTACAGATTCGGGCCGGTGGAGGTTTGGAGCAGCGCTTCAAAGTCGGCCTCGGTCAGCAGTTTCTTTTCCAGCACCAGCTCGCGCAACGTGTGGCCGGTGGAACGCGCTTCCTTGACCAGCTCGGCCACGCGGTCATAGCCGAGGCGCGGGTTGAGGATGGTGGGCAGGCCGAGGCTGGCCTCCAGGTGGCGGCGGCAGACCGCGCGGTTGGCGGTCAGGCCGGCGATGCACTTGGCGGCCAGCATCCGGCAGGTGCGGTCGAGCAGGTTCAGCATCGTCACCAGGTTGCCGCCGATCAGCGGCATGTGCGTGTTGAGTTCCAACTGGCCGGCGCCGCAGGCCAGGCTGACAGCGTGGTCATGGCCCATGATCTGCAGGCAGGCCATGTTGGCCGCTTCGCAGATGCTGGGATTGATCTTGCCCGGCATGATCGAGGAGCCCGGCTCGACCGTCGGCAACACCACTTCGTTGAACCCCGTGTTCGGGCCCGACGCCAGCAGCCGCAGGTCGTTACAGATCTTGTTGATGTCCATCGCGGTCAGGCGCAGGGCCGACGAAAAGTCGGCGAAGTCGGTCATAAACTGCGTGACCTCGAGGCCATTGTCCGCCGGCCGATAGGTCTCACCGGTGATCGCGTTGAGTTCCCGCACGAGAGCGGCGCGGAAGGCGGGCGGCGTGTTGACGCCCGTGCCGATGGCATTGCCGCCCGCGGCGAGCTCGCGGAGCCGCTCGCCCGCCGTCCGGATCCGGAGCACGTCCTTCTGCAGGGCCTGCGCCCAAGCATCGAATTCCTGGCCCAGCGTCACCGGTACCGCGTCCTGCAGGTGCGTCCGGCCGCTCTTGAGTACGTCGGCAAACTCCACGCCCTTTTTCTTCAATTCCCGGATCAGTTCGCCGAGGCTCTCCAGCGCCGGCGCGGACAGTGCGAGGCAGGCCAGCTTGATTGCCGATGGAAAAAAATCGTTGGTGGACTGGCCCCGGTTGACGTCGTCATTCGGGTGCACCCCCTGCCGATCGCCGCGCGGCTGCCCCAGCGTCTCGTTGGCCAGGTTGGCCAGCACTTCGTTGACGTTCATGTTGGACGACGTCCCGGAGCCGGCCTGAAAAACATCCAGCGGGAACTGCGCGTCCAGGCCGCCCGCCAGCACGCGTCGGCAGGCGGCGGCGATGGCATCGGCCTTGTCCGTCGGCAGCAACCCGAGCGATCGGTTGGCCTGGGCACAGGCCCATTTCAACCGGACGAGGCCCTGGATGATGGCCGGGGGGACTGCCGCGCCCGCGACGTTGAAATTCTTCAGGGAGCGCGCCGTGTGGGCGCCGTAATAGGCCTCGTCCGGCACTTCCATCGTGCCCAACGAATCTTTTTCGATCCTCATGTCATCTCCTTTTCATCGCCGCTTCAATACAGCCGGGTGGCGGTTTCAGGCACTGCCGGAACATTGACCCGGTCCTGCTTCGCAGGATTCTGCCATGGCAAACACGTTCCGCTCCGTGGAGGAATCATTCCGATCCCTCCCGACCACGAATGGCCGCTCCCGCGCGGCCACCCACTATTCCGCCAAGTTCACGGAGCGCCGCGCCGCTTTCTTCTCCCCGTGGTGATGCTTGTCCGCCAGCATGTTCTGCTTCTGCCGGCGCGACCGGCGGCGCTTCTGCCGCCGGATTTTCTCGATGGCCTGCTGCCGGGCGCTGGCCGCGCCGCGCTGCCGGGTTTCCCATTCGTCGCATAACAACCGGCGCGCAAAAAACCGGTTCAACGCCTGCGACCGCTCGCGCTGGCATTTGACCTCGATCCCGCTGGGCCGGTGCCGCAACCAGACGCACGAGGCCGTCTTGTTGATCTTCTGTCCGCCCGCGCCGGAGCCCTTGATGAAATTCTCCTCCAGGTCGGTCTCGCGCAGGCCCAGCCGGGCCATGCGTTCCCGTAGCGCCTGCTCCTTCTGCGGTGTGATCGCCACGTGCCACATGACGGCAGGATAGACGGAGCCCCGAAAAAAATCCACCCCCTACTTTTGCTTTGATTTTCGGCCAAGGCCGGTTACTCTTCCCGCTGGCCGGTGGATGCAGCTCGGTCTGGCAGAGTCCTCCGCAGGAGGATGGCCCTGGAGCTAGACGCCTGGCACAGTGCTATCGAAATGATGTTTGATAAATAATTGCCGGTGGATGTAGCTCAGTTTGGCAGAGTCCTCCATGGAGGATGGC